>JBBRJR010000031.1:0-15082 GCA_038218865.1 Kapaibacterium sp. (SeqCode)
CGAAATGTTATTTCGCGAAGGCGTGCAACTTCTTTCAAAACATTAGGACACTCACTTCGCTTGCAAATATAGATCTTCTTGCCGTCATAAGTAGTGCCTAAAAGCTCCGAAAAGTTCAGCTCGTGCTTTATTAATTTAATAGGAACCGGATGCGTGATTGTTTTTTCGGTTGCAAATATCCCTTTTTTTCCTTGTCCGACCTTATAAATATGCTTGCGTAGTAATTCCAATTGATATTTATGAAGAATAGCATTATTAAATTTTTTTGCTGGGATCGGGTCGCCGAAACGAACAGAAATCGTTTTATTTCGCTGTCCGAAAAGCTCACCCGGTAAAAGGAACATACCAAGACGACGCCAAATAAGTGAAACGCTATAGAATAGATAAGAGTTACGTGCCTCGATATATGCAGGCAATAGTGGAGATTGGCTTTTGCTGGCAAATCTAATTGCACCTTTTTTCCACTTGCCGTCTTTTATACCCGTTATAGACATTCTTGAAACCTCGCCGGCAGGAAAAAAAATAACGGCTTCATCATTGTCCAAAGCATTTTCAATTTTCCTAATATTCTCCTTCTGGCTTTTATGAGAATACATATCAAACGGAAGGAAAAGATCTTTAAGATTTTCAATATTTGATAAAACATCGTTGGCAACAATTTTAACATCGCTGCGAACCTCGTAAACTGCTTTCAAAAGAGCAAGCCCATCTAAGCCTCCCAGCGGGTGATTTGAAATAATTATCAACTTGCCTTCAGATGGTATCTTCCCTTTGCTTTTATCAGATAAATCATAAGTAAAGTTAAGATATTCAAATAATTCGGATATAAAATGAATACCATAATGAGGACGATTCTCTTCCATGAAACGGTTTATTTCTTTGATATGAAGAAATCTTTCAAGAAAATTTACGGTTAAGTAAGATACAAAAGGAGGAAATTTTGCAAAGAGTTGGGGAACTTTTGCTTCAAGAATCGCCTTAATATCAATGTTTTTCATGATTTCCTCTTGAATTTGAATATTGCTGTTATTTTTAAATACAAATATAGGAATGATATGTTAATTTTTATATCAATATTGAGTTAATCAACAATTATTTTTCCATCTACGTTGGTTATTTGCGTAAGAGTGCAGTTTTGCTTTGTACTTATAAACTGTCTAATCCTATCAGGGTTAGTCAGTGTAATAAAAATTTGGGAACGATTTTTTTCGACTAGCTCCAAAACCTTATTACTTCGTTCATCGTCCAACTCAGAAAAAATATCATCTAAAAGAATAATCGGATTCTCGTGGCAAATATCTTTCAGAAATTCATATTCGGCAAGTTTCAAACTGATTAAAATGGATTTATGCTGCCCTTGTGATGCGTAATCACGAGCCAAACCGCCGTTGATAGATATTTTCAGATCATCACGTTGAGGCCCGAAAAGTGACGAACCCCGATATATCTCATTTTGTTTTAATTTCACCGCGATGCCTCTTATTCTTTCTTCGATAGAAGATTCCTTTTCATAGAAGACGTCTGAATCCAAACCGTGTGGCTCGTAGCTTAAAGTAACGACATCCGAGCTGCCAGCAATAGTTTGATAAGAAGCAAGAAAATACGGCGAAAAGTTACGTATAAAAATAGAACGACGTAATCCTATTTTTACATTCAAATTAATAAGCATTTCAGTCCACGGCTCAATTTCAGAATAATCAAAGAATCTATCCTTTTTAGCAATCGAGAGCAAATTATTCCTTTGCTTTAGGCATTTTCGTAATTTGAAAAGGTCATCCATATAGACCTTACTTGATTGACAAAGAATGCTGTCGATAAAACTGCGTCTGTCTTGTGGTGAGCCAAATGTTATTGCTTTGTAATCAGGTGATAGTATCACTATCGGGATAATTCCGATAATGTCTTTCGGTAGAAGATTGTCATCTGTGTTTGTGGAAATTTTCTTTTTAGATCCAAATTCGTAACGAATGGTAATTTCATGATCAATGCCAATATCGTTTTTTGCTTCGGCGTGGATAGCGAAGGAGTTTTCACCATTTTTTATAAGAGAGGCATCCGATGCAGGCAAAAAACTTTTTGATAGCGAAGCAATAGAAATTGCTTCCAAAATAGTTGTTTTGCCTGCTCCGTTGTTTCCATATAGAACATTCAAACCACTGCCGAAATTTAAGTGGGATTCGGCATGGTTTCTTAAATTGCGAATATACAGATTATTTATTATCATGCGCGATAATTATACTCTTACCGGCATAATTAACGAAAGCAATAATTCTTCTTCTTTGCGGGGCATAATCAAAACAGGTTTGCCTTGCTCGAAAAATTGAATTTCAACAGAATTATCGTCAGTTTCGTTAGAATCGATATTGGACAAAATTTCGTCGAGATTTTTAAAATTGAAAGCTATTTCGATTTTATCACCAATATATTCGCATGGAACTTTATCATCGCCGGTAGTGTTGTTTTCTTCTTCGGCATAAAGATAAACATAATTATCTGCAAAAGTAAATCGTACCTGCTTAGAAAGTTGATTAGCAAAAAGAGCTACACGCCGCAAAGTTGAAATAAGTTGCTTAGGGTCGATTATAACTGTTGCTTTTACGTCACTCGGAATTACGGATTCGTAAGGAGGAAATTTTTCATCAATTACTCTTGATATTAAAATAGTTGATCCATAATCAACTCTGACATGTGTAATTCTTCCCATCGAATCAAGCATAGACATAATAGCCTGTTCATCTACTTTTTTCAAAAATTCCATCATTCGAGCAGGAATTAAAACGTCAAAATCTTCAGAAAACTGGAATTTGTCCGATTTCGCCTTAGCTCTAATCAAACGAAAACTATCTGTTGCCACGACATTCACATAGCCGTTTCTAAATTGAAATAGAGCGCCTGTCATTGACAAACGATATTCGTCCGAAGAAATAGAAAAAGCTGTTTTATTAGCTAATCTTTGTAAAATTCCGGGTTCAAAAACAGATACGAATTTATTGCTTTCCGGATCCAAATCCAAATTTGGTTTTACGGACTCAAAAAGTTCTGGCAAATACAAATACTCTTCCGGATCTAATCCTTTCATTGAGTAGTGCCCGGTTTCGGTAGTGAGTTTAATGTCGAAATTCTCTTCATCGCTTGAAAATGTAAAATTCGATTTTGTGTCGAGTGCTTTAATTATATCATTAAGCTTACGAGCCGGGACAAGCACTGAACCATCTTTCTCGGAATTAACCTCCAAATTGCTCATTATGCTTATGTCTTGGTCAGTAGCGATAATTTTCAGTGTTGTACCCGTTAATTCAAATTTCAAATGCTCCAAAACCGGTAAAGTCGATTTTGGTGGGACCGCAGGTATCACTTTTTGTAATACTTTTTGAAAGTCTGACAGCAATGCCTCAAATTTCATTTTATTTCTCCTATGGGATAAATTTGTTTTTATTTTTTCATATATTTAGAAAGCAATATACAAATTTTTGTACTTTTTTCAATATAAAATTTATCAACAATTGACTAAAATATTTTTAAAATAATATTAATATTTCTTTTTCGTGTTATTAACTTTAATGTTGCTCAAAAAGGATAGAAATGAGAACTCATTTTATTTTATTTTCAATACTTCTCGGAATTATATTTGTTTCAATTTCTTCCGCAGAAACTAATACAACATTGATAAATGGGAAAAAACCGCTTAATTCGGAAATTATTAATGGCGTTAATTATATGTCATTAGATGCTTTAGCTGCTACAATTTTTCCTAAATCAAAATTCGATGTCTCTTCTGGCTCCATAAAATACAATTCGACCGAAATAAAATGCGCAGTAGGATCTTTCTATGTCTTGTTAAAAAATAACTCTGAAATGAAAGTAGCTCAAATGAGTTTGCCGGCTATAGAAATGAATAATACTATGACTATACCGCTTGAAAGCTTTATCATGGCTTTAAGTAGTTTAGAATTAATTAAGTTCGACAAAACATCTACTGGATATTTCATTGAATTAGAATCGCCCGCAACGCGCGCTGAAACTGAAAACAAAACTGATGAAGAGATGAACGCTGACCTGCCCGAAAAGACTATCGTAAAGCAAAGTACTGTGAATATAGAAGTAAGAAAACCTTTACCAACTAATTCAGAAAAGAAAGCTGCCACTAAGGTTAAAGCTAAAAATATCGAAACTATGACCAAGGACGAGCCAATTAAAGTTGTTCCAGAAACTGATACATATAAGCCCATACCGGAGGGTTATAATCCTGAAATACCGGTAAATAAATATCACATTCCAGCTGCCTTGGATAGATCATCTATTTTAAAAAAGAACAATTAATTTTTTAGGACTAAATCAAAAATTAATCCTTAATGTTTATTCTTGAAAATTACTCTTTCAAAAAATGAGCGCCGCGGCTTATTCTCTGTTCAGATGTAGAATTTGTTACAGCAATCGCTGTTTGCACACCATTACGTATTTCAATAATTGAGCGTGTCATTTTTGCTTTGCGATAGAATTGCTCGACTTCCGTTTGCAAATGCCTTAAAATTTGCTGAGCGCGATAAAGTCTTTGCTTGGTACGAATCAGCCCAACGTAATTCCACATTGTATTTTTTATAGTCAGCCAATCTTGGGCTATTAAGGCGGGGTCCATAGATTCAGCTTGGTCTTCCCATTCAAATATATCAGGAAAATAATTAGAATCGTCTTGCACTTTGGATATATCGTTGCCGGCAGTCCAGCCCCAAACGACGCATTCGAGCAGTGATGTAGAAGCCAACCGGTTTGCCCCATGAACGCCAGTACAGGAGACCTCACCGACAGCATAACGCCTTCGGAGCGATGTCCGACCGTGCAAATTAACCCCAACGCCGCCGCAACTATAATGAGCCGCAGGCACGACTGGTATAGGCTCAGCCGTCATATCGATACCTGCTTTGAGACAGTATTGGTTTATGCCCGGGAACCTACTGCGAAGCCATTCGCTGCCCTTGAAGGATATATCTAAATAAACGCAAGGATGCCCAGTTTCGAGCATTACTTGGTGAATGCTGCGAGCTACTACATCACGCGGAGCCAAGGATTTCAGCTCATGAAATCGCTCCATAAACGAATTGCCCTTATTATCGATAAGAACCGCGCCTTCGCCACGTAAGGATTCAGAAACTAAAAATCTTTCACGCTCGGTATAAAATGAAGTGGGATGAAATTGTATATATTCCAAGTTAAAGCATCTAGCGCCCGCCCGCCAAGCAAGAGCGATGCCGTCGCCTGTGGCTTCGCCCGGATTAGTTGTATGCAGATAAATCTGTCCCAATCCGCCTGTGGCTAATAAAGTGTATTGAGAGTAAACTGGCACAACATTGCCAGTCTTGTTATCAAGTATAAAAGCACCAAAACAAGCCGGTTTTTTATAAATATCAAGTGAGTTAATTGAATGGTGCGATAGAGTCAATAAATCCACAGCCGTGTGGTCTGTCCAAAATGTAATATTTGGATGCTTTTCAATGGCAGCAATTACAGCTTTATGTATAAATGCACCGGTTTGATCTTTTGAATGTATAATCCTTGGTTGGGAATGGGCACCCTCAGCGGTCAAATCAAATGAATCATTTGTAGTTTTGTCAAAAGAGACATTTAGCTTTTCAATCAAAATTTCTCTAACGAGGCGTGGCCCTAAGTTAGCGAGTTGCTCAACTGCTGGCTCCCAGGAGTGTCCGTCCCCAGCTTCCATAATGTCCTTAATCAATTCTTCGGGAGAATCGTGTTCGCCGGAATAAATAATTCCGCCTTGGGCATAAGGAGTATTACCGCTTATTTCTTCAGTGGTTTTTGTAATAATAAGCACTTTTCGCCCATTGTCCGCTGCTGTCAAAGCCGCTATGCAGCCGGCAAGACCGGCACCGATAATCAAAACGTCTGTTAAAACTCTTTCGCTGCTCAAAATTCGAACTCCAAATGTATGTCAGAGGCAATAACGCTGTGTGTCAGCGCACCAATTGAAATAGCATCAATTCCCGTTCCTAAGTAATCCTCTATATTTTTCAGATTAATACCGCCCGATGACTCAAGAAATATTCCTTCTTCCCCGTTGTGCGAGCGAACTATCGAAACGGCGGACAAAGTCATTTCTCTATCCATATTATCCAACAAAAAGCCGTCCACGCCTAATTCAAGGGCTTCTTTTATTTGTTCAAGATTATCAACTTCCAATTGAATGGGCAAGCCGAAATTTAGCTTTTTTATGCCATTGACAGCATTTGCAATTGAGCCGGCAGCTTTTATGTGGTTATCTTTGATTAATATCCCTGTTTCTAAATTAAAACGGTGATTAAAACCGCCGCCGCAAGTTACCGCATATTTTTCAAAAAGCCTCAAGCCCGGCGTTGTTTTGCGAGAATCTAAGATTTTTATGTTGAATGGTTTTGTTATTTCGGTATATTTTGAGGTTACGGTCGCTATGCCGCATAACTTTTGCAAAAGATTTAGCAAGACTCGCTCACGTGTTAAAATATATCGTGCATTACCTTCGAAGCGAGCAATAATGAAATTTTGAGGCAGCTTATCACTATCATGCGCAAATATTTCGAGTTTTGAAATATCTTTAAAAATATATTCGATGACTGCGCTTCCAGCAAATACCGTTTCGGATTGAGTTTCAATATATCCTGATATTATTTTGCTTTCGGGAACAGTTCCTAAAGTAGTCAAATCGTTGTTAGCGGCGTCTTCGGCTAAATATTCATCTATCTTAGATGAAATGTACTCAGCTGGCAAGGTTGTGTTTTGGACGTGTTCAATCATTATTTACTTATCTCCAGCATTCTTTCAAGTGGCTTGAGAGCTCGCAAGCGAAGTTCCTCGTCCATTGTAATTTCAGGCGACATGTTTTTTAAGGCAGCAACTATTTTTTCCAATGTATTGAGTCGCATGTAAGGACAATTATTGCAGCTGCAACCATCTAAGCCCGGAACGGGTATGAAATTCTTCGCAGGCGAAAGCTTTTGCATTTCGTGAATTACGCCAGTTTCGGTTAATATAATGAATTCATTTATATTTTTCGTTTTGGTATAGTTAATTAGAGCCGTAGTTGAACCAATAAAATCAGCATATTGCAAGATATTTTCAGGGCATTCAGGATGTGCCAAAACTTCTGCTTTAGGATTGCGGTTCATTATTTTAATTAATTCCATCTCTGAAAATAATTCATGAACTTGGCAAGAGCCATCCCAAAGCACCATATCTCTACCGGTTTGTTTGATAAGATACGAGCCAAGAAATTTATCCGGCGCAAAAAGAATTTTTTTATCTCTTGGAATGGAGTCGATTATTTTTTTAGCATTGGACGAGGTGCAAATAATATCGGACATGGCTTTAACTTCTGTTGAGCAGTTTATGTAGGACACCACGACGTAGCCGGGATGCTCCTCTTTCCATTTTTTAAATTTGTCAGCCGGCGCAGAATCCGCCAAAGAGCAGCCCGCATTAAAATCCGGCAGCAAAACTGTTTTCGTGGGGTTTAAAATTTTTGCAGTTTCTGCCATGAAATGTACGCCGCAAAAAACAATTACGTCTTCTTTGACGTTTACGGCTGCTTGCGCCAGAGCGAGCGAATCGCCTTTAAAATCAGCTATATCTTGTACTTGCGGATCTTGGTAATAATGTGCCAAAATTATAGCATTTTTTTCTTTTTTTAACTTAACGAGCTCATTAACTAAATTGTTCATTTTTTTAAAAGTAAAATTTATAAATTTTTATGAAAGACGAAACATTATTTATATTAATCTATCGTAAATAGGATATAGCAACTTTTTTCATTAATTTTGTATTTAATTTTAGTTAATAATTATAAGGAATAATCATGGATAAAAGATTAAAAATACTTGTTACAAACGACGATGGCATTGATTCGCCGGGAATTTATGCCTTAGCCCAAGCGATGGGCAGGCTTGGCGATGTCATTGTCGCCGCTCCAGACCGTCAACAAAGTGCTGTCGGGCATTCACTTACTGTTGCCCGTCCACTGAGGGTTACGCAAGTCCACCGTGAAGGAATATTATTTGGCTATGCCATAGACGGAACGCCGTCTGATTGTGTGAAAATTGCTTTGTCCACTATTTTGGATATAAAGCCAGATTTGGTGATCTCGGGGATAAATCACGGACAAAATACAGCTATCAATATATTATATTCAGGTACAGTCGCAGCAGCAACGGAAGGCATGCTTGCGGGCATTCCTTCGATAGCTTTTTCATTAGCTTCTCACGACCTAAAAACGGACTGCTCCCCGGCTGCCGATTATGCCGTAAAAATCGCAAAACGTTTCCTTGCAAATCCGCCTGAGTCTAACTTCTTGTTAAATATAAACGTACCGGCTATCCCAAAAAATGAGATTCTTGGCATAAAAGTTGCTCAACATAACACAACGATTTGGAAAGACACTTATGAAATGAGGCTCGATCCATTTGGTCGGAAATATTATTGGTTTGCTGGCGAATACTCAGCCGCTGAAAATAGTATAGATAACGATGATTGTATAGTTAAAGCTGGTTATGTTTCAATAACACCTGTGCATTTTGACTTTACTAAATACGATGCGCTTGATAAATTAAAAATTTTAGAGGAATAAATGGCGAAGGTAATATCAATCGATGAAATACAAGATGGCATGATTAATTTGGAGCCAATTGTTAATCGTTACGGGCAAACGCTTTTAGCTAAAGGCGTTGTTTTGACTGAGCAGCATGCAATGATATTACGCACTTGGAACATAAGGACAATTCGGGTTAATTCTGATGAACAAGAAAGCGATGTCGAATTGAACGATGAAATCAGGCAGTTGATTCTAAATAAAATCAATAAGAGATTAGAATGGTCGCCGCGCAACCCAATCGAAAATAATATGATTGAAATGGCTGTGCTGCACTTCAGCAATGAACTTAGTTCGAGCCAACAGGAATAGGATGGATTTATTAAAAAAAATAATATCGAAAGCTGATGAGTTCCCTACTCTGCCGACTATATACCAAACTCTTTCCGATGTTTTGGCAAATCCTCGTTCTACAGCAGCTGATGTAGCGGAAGTTATTTCAGAAGATCAGTCTGCTGCTTCGAAGGTTTTAAAAGCGGGCAACTCCCCTATTTATGGTTTTCACGGAAGAATTAGCACAGTTTCGCAAGCTATAGTATTCATTGGCTTTGAGGAAGTGAGAAATTTAATTATTGCGATGGGTATTATTGATATTTTTCGGTCAGTAAAAGAAAACAGTTTGCTAAATCCAGTGGACATCTGGAAGCATTCAATCGCTGTCGGTACGATTACTCGTATTATTGGCAAACATCTTGGCGCCTCAAATCTTGAGAATTATTTCCTTGCCGGCATATTGCATGACATTGGCAAACTGCTATTTTTAAAGTTTATTCCAGATGAATATGCAAAAGTAGTTAATTATGCTATCGATAACAATGTTTCAGCTCGTGAAGCTGAAAATGAAATATTAGGGGTTAACCACATAGTTGCAGGCGAAATTCTTGCCGAAAAGTGGAAATTGCCACCAACTCTAAAAGATGCAATTCGATATCATACGATAGGGAAAAGCGACAATGCCAACAATTCGCTTGTTGGCAGCGTTCACATAGCCAATATAGCGGCTTCTCTTTTATCATTCGGACAAGCAGGCGATGACATAGTTCAAATCCCAAATCAAGATATTTGGAAACTACTTGAACTCCCCGATGATTTTTGGACAACTAATTATCATAATATTTTAGTTGATTACGAATCAGCCATTACAATTTTTCTTTTGAAGTGATTTTTGACAGGTAAACAATATGATTGATAAATTTGGTATAGAAATAATGACAAATGCTTTTTTTCGAGCTATCGAAAAATATATTGGCGAACGGAAAAATACAGACCGACAGTCAGACATTATCAAACAAGGTTTGAACGTATTTCTGGAATTCCCTACGGCGAGCCGGGTTTCCTTGTTTATGATTAAAGATAATTCTTCCGGATTTGAGCATCGTTTTTCTTTACCGGAAATTAATCGGGACGAAATAAAAATTGTTTTCAATAGATTAATTGAAGCTGGTATTGTTGGCAAAGCATTGGAATCGGGAAATATTGAATATGATTTTATCAGCCAACGAAACAATTTTATAATAATTCCCCTGGTAGTTGCTTGGGGCGTTCTCGGCATAGTTATAATTGAATGCGAAAAAAAACAATGCTCAATAAGCGATGACTTTCTTTCTCTACTTTCAATTCTGGCTGCCCTGTTCTCAGGCGTAATTGAGAATTCTCGATTAGTTAAAAGCATTAGTACAACAAAATCTGTGTTAGAACAAAAGGTTTCTGCAAGAACTATGGACTTGGCTCAAAGCCAGCGAGAGCTTAATGCTATTGTCGATTCAGTACAAACAGGCATCTTAATTCATGAATATGAATCACAATTTATTATAAAAGCAAATCCTGTAGCTATTTCATTAGTGAAAGTAGATTACGATGATATTATCGGCAAGCCAATTTATAATTATCTTCAAAATATTGATTATAACAATCCGCTGTATTTGAATGCCAGTAACAAAAATTTTGAATCTTATCTGGTGAACAGTCATGGCGAGCAAGTTCCGGTTATTAGAACAACATCTTTTGTTAATTTGGGAATCGTAAAATATAGGATTGACTGCTTTTTAGATATAACCGAAAGAAAAAAATTCGAGGAAGAACTAAGAAAAACAAATGAATTGCTCGAAATGAAAGTAGAAGAGCGGACTCTGGATTTGCAGTTATTAATCAAAAAGCTCAAGGATGAAATTGAAGAGCACAGCAAAGTCCAAGCAGAATTAAAAATTATGCTAAATAAAGAAAAAGAACTAAGCGAAATGAAAACGCGGTTTGTCAGCATGGTTTCGCATGAGTTTCGTACGCCTTTGACTGTAATCCGATCAGCTGCTCAGATCATGAACAAATTTCATGATAGTTTATCCGCCGCTGAGCAAGAAGAGTACATTGTTCGAGTTATTAAAACAGTTGATATTTTGACTGATTTAATAGAAAATGTTCTATTTATCGGCAAGCAATCCACTGACAGTGAATTTCCAAAACCCACGAGTCTCGATTTAGTTTCTTTTACTGAAAATTTAATAAATGAATTTAAATTGACACTTTTAAAATCAAGAGAGATAAATTTTATAACAATCGGATTTTCAAATACTTTAGTTACTAATGAAAAACTTTTGAGGCTTATTATTTTAAATCTTTTGTCTAATGCTGCAAAATATTCCTCAACTGATACTTCGATAGATATTAAATTATATTTAAACAACGATAATTTTATTTATATTATTACGGACAAAGGAATAGGCATACCAATTGAGGAACAAAACAAAATATTCAAGCTTTTCTATCGTGCTGACAATGTCGGAAAGGTCGCAGGCACGGGAATTGGCTTGCCAGTCGTCTTAAACTCTATTCAAATGCTAAACGGGAAAATCGATCTTTCGAGCAAAATTAATCATGGCACAACATTTACTATAACTATCCCAAATATCAGTACCGAAGGTTAAAAATGAAAAAGAAAATACTTATAATTGAAGATGAAACAGATATTAGAAAAGATCTGGCTCGAGCTTTAGAGCTTAGCGGTTACGATACTTTGCAATGTGAAAACGGGAATGAAGGCGTGCTGTGCGCTCTAACGCATTTTCCAGATTTAATCATATCAGATATTATGATGCCCGAAATGGACGGCTATGGCGTTTTAGATGAGTTGCAAAAATCCAGTAAAACCAATACAATTCCCTTTATATTTTTGTCAGCAAAGTCAAGCCGAGGCGACGTTCGCGACGGTATGAACTTGGGCGCTGATGACTATATAACAAAGCCTTTCGACATCGATGAGCTTATCTCAGCTGTTGACAGACGCCTTTCTAAAAAGATTATAGAAGTTTCAAAATACAATCAAAAATTCGAGGCTCTTAGCGATAATCTTCGCCGCTCTATGCCGCATGAGATACGCACTCCTTTGAATATTATTCTTGGGCTTTCAGAGTTCCTTAGGAAAAACTATGATCATACCAATCATAAAGACGCTATGGAGATGCTTTTGAATATCAATGACGCCGGCAAACGTTTGCAACGCTTGTTTGAAAATTATCTCTTTTATGCCAATTTAGAGGTAAACGCTGCCAATCCTGCTGAAGTTGCAATGATGAAGACAAAAAAGACCGAACTGGTCGAATATCTTATCAAAGACGTAATTATATACATGGCGGGCAATGCCGGCAGAAGTAATGACATACAAATCGATTTAGAAGACGGGACAGTCGCGGTTTATGAAAATTTTCTTACGAAAATACTCGAAGAAACGATGAATAATGCTTTCAAATTCTCCGAAAGAGGGCAACCCGTAAAAATTACTTCTCAGAATTTGAATAATTTTTACCTGATCAATATAACTGATTACGGGCGCGGTATGACCAAAGACCAAATCGAAAACATTGGAGCTTATATCCAATTCGAGAGAAAAGTCTTTGAACAGCAAGGCTCAGGACTCGGATTGACAATTATCAAAAGAATAACTACCTTGCACGGCGGCGATATATCAATTGAAAGCGAGCCTGGAATTTTTACAACTGTTACAATAAAACTTCCCTCTGCCCCACCGTCTTTTAATTATTAGCTTTAAAAATCTAATATTTAAAATTTATAAGACTTACGAAAATGATGATTTCGGCGGCTCTTCTTCACTAATGGATTTCCGTTTTTGAAAAAGAGTGCGTATAAACCAAATAAGCATCATTAATAGTATAATTCCCATTATAATCTTTATTGCCGATATCGTTGGCGGATAAACATCTATGCTGCCGTCGGGATTCTCTACGTATTGAGGTCTGGTGTAATAGAATGCTGGATGAAACGGCGTCAGCCAAAGCAAAGATGTATGCCCCACCATGTAGCCTGTCATAAGTCCGCTCGAATAACCGCCATAATGATTTATATTATAGCGTTGCTGGGCGCCTTGTCCGTTCTTGCCAACTGTTTGCTGAACCCTACGGGGTGTTCCATACTTAGCTTTTGCCTGCGTGCTAGACATTCTCGTTCCGCCAAAACTTGTCCTGCTGCGTGGAGCCGCTTTGAAAGTTGAGGGTTTAGTAGATTTCATTGATTGTGTTGAGCGACTAAATCCCCTGGAGCCGCGAAATCCACCAAATCCGCCGCGGCGTGCCTCAGCTATTTCTGGCATTATCAGCATTGTTATAATTAACAATATAAATGATGCAAATGCTAATCTGTTTATATTATTTTTATTTTTCATTTAAAATATCTCCTCTGTTTCTTTGGTTTCATCTTCATTTCTAAAAGTTATTTCTGCTTTGAATTCCGGTTGCTCCGGTATATGAGTTTTAGATGTAAACATTGACCTTATCCCTGTTTTACTTTCTGTACCCTTTAAATGTACAAATAGATTGACGATGCCATCTAATTCCTCGCCATCTAAAAATACCGCAGTTTCTTCGATTTCTCCATTACTTTCAATTTGCAAATTAATGAGATCCTTCGATTCTTCTTTTGTAAAGGACGGCTCAACTGTTCTCATGTTGGATAAATATTCGTCAAATATATGCTTGGTGTATAATTGTTTGTCTGTCCCTTCATATTGGATAATGCTGTCGAATAGTCCTTCTTCGTCTAAATTTAAAAAGACCTCTTTTATGCCGCCCAACTGTTCGCCATTAAAATAAACCACTGTTTTTTCAATTCTACCATTGCTTTCTATTGTGAAAGTCGCCATTTTTTTCTGCCTAAATTATTAAAAAATTTACTTACAAATATAAAACAATTATAACAAATAATCAATTCTTATAATCGTTCTTTCAAATTATTATCATTTATTATAAATTATTTAGAAAAGGTAAACCCATGGCTACATTTGAAAAGCAATTTAACACTAAATACACAGCCGATGAGATGAAAATCTACATAACAACAAACGTTTTGCCTAATCCAGCTCTTAAATCTGTGTTAAATGATGTATCTTGGGAAGGAAATGTTTTGCGAGTTAACAGTAAGCTGGGTAAAGGCACAATTACTTTAAAAGACAATCTGATAACAGTATTCATAAATTTAACATTTATCGGCTCAATTACAAAAAATGTTTTAGAAGATACTTTAGACAAAGAATTTAAAAAGCTTAATCCTTAGAGTATCATGCTATCCGTAAAAACAAAACAATTAGGTTTAATCTTTGCTTCGTTTGTCGTCGTAATGGTTTCTTATTCTATTGCCTTGGGGCTGGGTACTTTGCTCTCAAGCAATAACATGGATTTCTTCTTCGGAGTAATGGGACTTAGCCAATTTTTATTTTTATTGGCACCAGCAGTATTTTTTGCACAGCGGCAAGTGCATCCTTTGCAGGATACATTTAGATTGAAACCTCCGAAAGAAAACATAGTATATCTGTGGGCATTTTTAGCTTTGGTTGGTATTCAACTTTTTAGCAACGGCATTATTCCTTTGCAAAATTCAGTTTTGCCCGAAGCACTTTCTAATTCTTTCCGCGAAATGTATTCTGATTATCTGGTCAGATTCCGTTTTCTTATGGGCGAGCCTAATCTTTACAATGTATTTTTTGGAACATTAGCAATAGCATTTTCTCCCGGAATAAGCGAAGAACTCGTCTTTCGTGGTTTTTTGCAAAAAGGGTTGGAAAGAAACTTAGGTTTCCGCGCCGGATTAATTATCACGTCTTTTCTCTTTGCTTTTATTCATTTTAGCGTCGAAACCTTCCTGCCGCTCTTACTCGCTGGATTTGTCTTAGGTTACTTTGCTTTTAAAACCCGAAGTATTTTTCCTTCTATGTTTATCCATATTTTGTTTAATGCTTCGTCAATTATTTCATATTACGCTAATTATGAAACTGGTTTGAGAAAGGAAATAGTAGGTACTACAAACCCTACTGATATTGCTTTGTATTTCATAATGATATTTGCAGGATTAGCCTTAATCTTTTTTACTTTTAATAAGATAAATTCACTAAATAGCGAGTCTTCGTCTGCGGAAAATGAAGCCATCATATAAATTGGGCGATTACTG
>JBBRJR010000032.1:0-14881 GCA_038218865.1 Kapaibacterium sp. (SeqCode)
GGCAAGAACGAATGGAGCGGTGATATTTTCTTTAGTCAATCGGGAAAAGACGATATAGTAGTCCACGCCTCTCTCTCGCCTGTTCATTCCGACGATATTAGTATTCATTTTTTCGTTATGGTTGCCGATGACATTACCGAGAAAATCAACACAGAAAGAAAGCTCATACAACTCAACGAACTGCTGGATGAAAAAGTTACCGAGAGAACTAAAGAACTAAATGAACTTAATCAAACTCTTCCTGATGAAATTGACACCCGAAAAAGCACCGAGATTGAATTAACTATCGCAAGAGACAAAGCCACAGCTGCCAATGACGCCAAAAGCCTTTTTTTAGCCAAGGTCAGTCACGAACTCCGCACACCGATGAACGGCATACTTGGCATGACAAGTATATTGCTTGACACCACACTCGATGACAAGCAACGCCGGTCGCTGGGCGTTGTCCAACACTCCGGAGAAGCTCTGCTCGCTATTATTAACGACATACTCGACTGGTCTCGGATTGAAGCAGGTAAGCTGACGCTTGATACAACTCCCTTCGACCTTAGTGAAATCGCTAATTATGCTTTCGATTTACTTTTGCCGCTTGCCCAAAGCAAAGGAATTGAATATGTTTGCCACGTTAACAACGACGTCCCAACTAGGCTTTTGGGCGATGCCAATAAACTTCATCAAGTTCTGGTTAATTTACTTGGCAATGCAGTTAAATTCACTGAAGAAGGATTGATTGAACTGATTATCAGCCTCGTTGCAATAAAATGCAACCAAGTTGAGATTTCTTTCAGCGTGCGAGATACGGGTATAGGCATCGACTCTGATAAACAAGACCTGTTGTTCCAAAGCTTTACTCAAATAGACAATAATCTAACAAGAAAGTACGGCGGCAACGGGCTTGGCTTAGCTATCTCCAAAGAAATTGTTGAAAAAATGGAAGGTTCTATCGATGTTTTTAGCACCACGAGCGTTGGCTCGGTATTTACTTTTATTGTCCCATTCGCACTCGATATGGAATGCGCAGCCGGCGAAAGAAAAAAAAATAGAACAATCAATCGCGATAACTTACAGATAATAAAAGATCGTAGGTTTCGTGTTCTCGTTGCCGAAGACAGCACTATAAACCAAGAGGTTATAAGCGAATCGCTAAACCTGCTCAATTGTAAAGTTACAATGACAAACGATGGAAACGAAGCATTCCAAGCTTATTTGCAAAATGAATTCGACCTAATACTCATGGATTTGCAAATGCCCCTACGCGATGGCATAGACACTACTCGCTATATTCGTGATTATGAAATACTCAATAAAAAAAAGTGTACCCATATAGCCGCTCTTACTGCCAATAACGATGTCGATACACTTTCAAAAGCAAAAAATGCTGGGGTGGATTCATTTTTACTTAAACCACTATATTGGCAAAATGTTTACGATTTGCTTGATAATCTTTTAAATCATGTTAAATGCGATACTTTGTCCATTCAAAACAATAACCAACCCCATCAATGCGAAGATAATTTACTTCTTAAAGATGAGCAGGAAGAAGATTATGCTCCGGCAGATATCTCTTCTGTTTTGGGCTCCATAAATGACAACCGCGAGTTGCTCGAAAGGATTATTCGTTTTTATCTTTCCGCTGCCCCTTTAGAAATGCAGGATATTCAAAAAGCTATTGAGGAGAAAGATTATGAAACAATTAGCCGGACCGCACATAAACTAAAATCCGAAACAGGAAACTTTAACGCTTGGCGTTCAATCGAGTTGTTAAATAGCATTGAAAGTAAAGCTAAATCAAAAAATGAGGATAATATTTTACATCTTTACACTTCTTTATCAAAAGAAATCGACTTACTTCTTAATTATTTGAACTATCAACTTAATCATTATAAATAAAAACGGTGAATGACATGAGGACACTAATGGTGGACGACGACTATATTACTTCGCAAATTATGCTCGAGATACTCAAAGCTTTCGGAACTTGTGATCTGGCAGTTTCAGGCAGCGACGCCCTAAAACTTTTCGAAAAATCTCAAGCTGAAAATAATCATTACGATGTCATTTTTCTCGACATTATGATGCCTGAGATGGATGGACAAGAAGTATTAAACAGAATTAGACGGATGGAAAACGAAAACGGGGTCTTCGGCTTGGATTGCACAAAGATAATCATGACAACCGCTCTCGATGACTATGAGAACATACGTTCTGCCTTTAAAAATCAAGCTGAAGGCTATTTAGTTAAGCCAATCAGCAAAGACAAAGTAATAAATATTTTGAATAATTTCGATCTGCTTGATTAGTCGTTAAACTGATTTCCTTTAAAGAGAGCAACTTAATTTATTATAATATTTATTTATTCGAGTGTCGAGAATGCAAACGGCAAAAGTTCGTGAAGGGAAGTTAAATTGAGTTCTTTAATGTCGCCCTCGCCGTCTAAATTTATGCAATAAATAGGTATATCTTTCCCTGCGGAAAATTCAGAAATCTTTTGCCGGCAAAGACCGCATGGCACTGCGATTGCTTTGGAGGACAAAGCGACTGCCAAAGCAGTTATTTCCCTTGCACCGGCGAGTATCAAATTATTTACTGCTGCCATTTCTGCATGCGTTGTCAATGTATAATCTATCGATTCTATATTTGCTCCGCTAAATATTGCGCCCGAGCCGTCAGAAACTGATGCACCAACTGCAAAATTAGAATATGGCGAGTAAGATTTGTTTCTGAAAATTATAGCCCTCGATATCAATTCTTTTTCGAAAGATGACAGCTGAGCCAATTCAATTTTTTTCATCCTTTCCTCCTTTTAATGTGGATATTTTATTTAAATGAACCGTAACGGCGAGCGCTACCGCTAAAAGTAATAGCCTAAGCCAGAGGGACTCAGTAGCAAAAATTGCTGAGTAAGCTATAGTAGTCCAAAGAAAAATCATAATAAACTTTTTGTGGCGATTAGTCATACCTTTTCTTTCTGTATAATTCCTAATGTAGCCGCCGAAGATTTTGTTGTCCAAAAACTTATCATAGAGTTTGGGCGATGACTTAGCAAAACAGAAAGCAGCCAAGAGCAAAAATGGGGTAGTCGGCAAAATTGGCACAAATATGCCAACGATTCCAAGTACAACGGATATAGCTCCAAGTGCAAAGCAAGCAATCTTCATCTATTGTCCCCATTTTCATGGGTTACCGAGCGAGTTAAATTACTTCCTTCCGTGTAGTTCGTGACTTGAGTTCGTGAGCTGGCGGCAAACTTCTTAATAATCGGCTTTCGTGGCGGTATATCCTTAATTTGATTTGCAATCTCTTTGATATGCGCCGACGTAGTGCCACAACAGCCACCGATGATATTAATGTAGCCTTTTTCGGCGGCTTCTTTTGCTTTATTGGCAAAGAAAAAAGGAGTATCTGGATAGTTTAAATCCTCGTCAGGTAATCCCGCATTTGGATAAATGCAAGTAAATATAGGGCAACTGTGAGATAGCTCTTCGATGAAGGGAATCATTGCCGAAAAACCAAATGAGCAGTTGAGCCCAATGGCGATTAGACTCTCGCTACCCCCGATTTTCACAATGAATTCGCCGATACTAAAACCGTCATAAGTCTGACCGGTTTGCTGCGAAATTGTTGCAGAAACAATGACCGGAATTGCCACGTTGCAATCATGCGAGCATTGTTTGATGACTTCAAGCATCATAAGAGCATCAGTCGTATTGATGACTGTTTCTAAAATTAGAAGATCTACTCCGCTTTTAATTAAAGCATGAATTTGCTCTTTGTAGGCGGCATAAATCGCCTCAGGAGTGATTCCGCAAAGCTTAGTGTGGCCATTACTTTCGTTAGCAGTGGATCGATTTACTGGACCTATAGAACCGGCAATAAAATGAGGTCCTTTGGCATAGGGCGTAGTTTTGTGATATTCCGAGATGGCATCTTTGGCTAAATTGACTGCTGCAGAGTTAATTTTTTCGATAATTCCGTCGGAGCCAAAATGTTGTTGTGCTAAAGCGTTAGCTCTAAACGTATTTGTTGTTATTATATCGGCGCCTGCTCGCAGGTAATCGAGATGAATTGATTTTATAAGAGATGGATTGGTAAGTGAAATCGCATCATAGTTGTTTTGGGAAATATTATCAGTGTGTTTATGCCAATTGGCGCTGCCTTTGGCATTGTAGGACGTAATCGCCTGAATTTGCGTCGACATTGCCCCGTCAAGGATTAAGATTTTAGCTTTAAGCAAATTTAATAACATAATTCAATCAGTAATCATATCAATAAAGATGATAAAGACAATTCTGAGGATTTATAATTGTTTTGATAACATTTTAATTGTATTAACTAATAAAAATGTTATATATTTGTCAAATGAATAATGAAAGAAATTAGAGAGTTGTTTTATTTGGCACGCTTTTTTCAGAACCGATAAGAGCTATATAGATAATTCAAATAAAAAAGATTATGAGAATAAAGAAGTTCATAGCAACTACAATGAAAGAAGGCAAAGCACTGGTGATTAAAGAGCTGGGCGAGGACGCTGTGATATTATCGAGCAGGACGTCTAAGAATCCTTCAACAGGCGAGGATTTCATAGAAATCGTCGCAGCGATGGACGATGCAAATGCAGCGAAACGCGCTACCCTTATCGATTTGCCAAAACGTGATATATTGCCTCGAAGCTCCAAGCAGGAGTCGCCGGCTCTGGGCGGAGATTCCCAACAAGAGCTTGCGGCTATCCATATGGAAATCTCTAAATTATCGCAATTGTTAAAGTATAGAAACGCGGGCTTACTTTCACCAGGATTTTCTCGGCTATATAAATTACTAATAGACAATGAAATACCTGAATCAACAGCTTTAGAAACAGTTGCAAGAGTATCAGCATCGGACATTAACGCCGAATATACAACTGCAATCGAGCTATCGCGTGATATATTTCGCGACATGCTCGAAGTTACTTCGCCATTAAGCGAAACCGATGCGAAAAAAGTCGTTTTTTTCGCTGGCATTACTGGAAGCGGCAAGACCTCATCGCTTGTGAAAATTGCAGTAATTTGCAAGTTGCTCTATAAATTCAATATTTTGATAATTTCAGCAGATACTTACAAGGTAGGAGGCGCCGAACAGTTGGAAACATTATCGTCAATTGTTGGCATTTCCTTCAAAGCAGTCTATACCCCCGCGGAATTAGCAAATGAAATATCAAACGAGCGTGAAAGGGATTTAATCTTGATAGATACAACAGGCAGAAGCCAAAATAATGCTGAACATACTCAGGAATTACGCGACTTTTACGAACAATCATCGGCAGACCTGACATATATAGTTCTAAGCGCAACAACAACTTCTGCAACGACGCTGCAAATATTAGATAAATATTCATTTATGAAGATATCTTCTGCAATAATAACAAAGACAGACGAGGCAGCTGCAATGGGCGGAATATTGATTTCCCTAAAAGATAGGAACATGCCTATTTCCTACGTTGCTAATGGGCAAATGATTCCCGATGACATTGAGCCTGCTACAAAAGAACGACTTGCCGACATGCTTTTGCGGCGGAAGGAGTAGTATAGATGTTTGTCGTTTACATGGAAATAAATTTGATTTATGTTGAAATTAACAGTATTAACATAAACTGGAGTAATCGGTAAAATGCATAGCGTTTCAGAGGCTGTTATGCCCTACATCCTTACAATTTCAAGTGGAAAGGGCGGCGTGGGCAAAAGCGTGCTTGCAGTGAACTTGGCAAAAGCCATGTCATTGCTTGGCATTAAAGTGTTAATTTGGGATGCAAATAGAAACTTTCCGAATTGCCACTTAATGTATGGCGCTGAGCCTCCTTTTAGGCTAAGCGACGTTTTCAACGGCACGGTAAACGTTTCCAGCGCGTTATTCGAGCTAAGCGATAATTTGCATTTGCTTGCCGATTACCCATGTAGCGGCTTAGAGACTACGTTTAGTTCTATCGAATTTAACGACATCTTGCGCGATATATTATTTGATACCTCCTTTGAATTAATTATCATTGATACGCCAGCTGGCGTAACTGAAATTGGCTTGAGTGCAGCTATGGTTTCAGACGCTATCGATGTAGTAATAACCGACGAACCTACGTCCATGTTAGATGGATATGGATTGATAAAAATTATGTTAGACTATATTGAACAAACGAGGTTCAATTTGCTAATAAATAATATAATTGACTTTGAGGACGGTGAGGAAATATCTCGCAAGCTAAATTTGGCAACAGATAAGTTCTTAGGATTTGAAGTAAATCTTGGCGGGATAATCCCCTACTCCCGAATAGTAAGGCAATCTATAGTGCGGCAAGAATTATTTATAGATTCCGATCCAGAAGCGGAAGTAAGTAAATCTGTAATGGATTATGCTGAAAAGATTGTCTTGGCGTTAAATAAAAAAAGCAGCGAGAGATTATTAAACTTGGAGAAGATTATATAATTAAATTTTGTTTAGATATTAAATATATAAACGCATTAATCGTACATAAGAGAAAAAAATAAAAGAGATGGCACGAGAAGATAAAAACATATTAAATACCGATGACAGGCAACGAGCTAAAGAAATAGCCGAGAAAGATAAACATGAAAAAGAGGAAATTGAAAAGCTTCGGAAAGAAAAAGAAAAGAAGCGGCGACTTAAAGAAAAAAAAGCAAACTCTGAGCAAAAGGTAGAAATTAAAAGAATAAAGAGTTTGGTCAAGCTGCCTTTCAGATTACTTTTGCAAGTGTCGAGTTTACTTACTTTGATTTCTATGATAGTGCTTATTTTTTTGATTGAATTGGATGTAACTACCAGCTTGGTTTACATGTTTTTCATCTTTACTTCAGTATATCTGGGGTTGGGGTCAATTATGATTGGAGTATTCTACATGCTTGGCGAAGATAAAAAGCGAGAGATGATTGAAGCTAAGCGGTTAGTCGTGGAGCAATCGCTAATCGAAGAGCAAAAGCGCATAAATGAACAAGAAGCAAAGTTGGCAGAGATCGAAAAAGACATAAGAGAAAGAAAAAGCGATACTACAAAGGCAAAGGAGCTGTTACCTGAAACTTCGAAATATAGAGGTACAGGGTATGATTCTGATGCAAATGATTTAAGCGACGAAATCCCATTGCCTCTGATGTTAGAAGACAGTGCAGCTTCTTTAGATGAGCAGTTTGGAAATAAAACTTTTGAACCCGATCTTGAAGATTACATTAGTACAGAGATGGCAAGCATGCCACTGGATGATGATATTCCAGCCGAAGACAAAGATTACTTCGACGAGATATTATCACCAGATTTCAAGCCTTAGAAAATAAATATTGATTAAGAAAATTACATGAATTAGATGGAAAATGGCAATACCCATAGAAATAAAATGAATACATCAAAAGTAGCAAGTGATTTGAGCATCGTATGGATTGATTATGCTAAAGATAAATCCGATGGTGCAAAGCATAAGTTGATGCTGAGCTATATGTGGCTTGTTAAGTACGTCGTACATCAAGCATCACTTCCTCTTAATTCCATATTGAACGAGGAAGATTTTATTAACATCGGCATGTTAGGTTTAAACGAAGCAATAGAAAGATTTGACTTAGGGCGTGGGGTAAAGTTTGAATCCTATGCCATGCCGAGGATAAAAGGAATAATACAAGACGAACTCAGAAAATTGGATTGGTTGAGCCGGACTGCAAGAAAAAAAGCCCATGAATTTCTACAAGCCAAAGATAGTTTGAGAAGTGAGGTCGGTAGAGAAGTCTCTCCCGAAGAAATAATCGAAAAACTGAATATAACTCCCGACAAATATCAGTCATATTTGCAGGCGGCTGCAGCCGCTAAATCTTCTCTTTCTATATCCGAATCCACTCAGACTTTCAAAAACGATGATGACGAAGAAGTAGATATTTTAAACGAGATACCCAATCCTGAGGAAGATAATTACCTTACTCGGGTGGAGAATACAGAGCGAGTATCTTTTTTGACTACATATTTGCAGAAATTAAATGAGAAGAAACGCCTCGTGATGACCCTCTATTACTATGAGAATTTAACCTTTAAAGAAATCGGCAACGTGATAAACGTTTCGGAAAGCCGTATATGCCAAATACATACCCAAGTTCTTAATGATTTACGCCTAAGACTTAAAGATTATGAGAATGCTTGACCCGAAGATACAAAAAAAACTTGATTCGCTAACTGAATTGCCTACGATACCGACGATTATGTCGCAGGTTTTATCGGCGTTAGACAATCCGAATTTAAGTGCATCCCAACTGGCTTCGATAATCGAAAGAGATCAAACTCTAACAGCCAAAGTTTTACGAGTTGCTAACTCTCCCCTATACGGTTTCGCCCGCAGAATTTCTACTATTGATTTAGCAGTCGTTATTCTGGGTATCAACGTATTGAAGGAAATTGTTCTCGGATTACTCATTCAAAAGTTTTTTTCTCGTTTAAGCAAAAATATGTTCGACATAAAAAGCTTTTGGGAATACTCTCTCTTCTGTGGCGCTGCTTCCCGATTAATTGCTCGTAAGTTAGGTTATAAGCTCGCCGGCGAAGCATTCGTTGCCGGACTTATGCACGATCTAGGAATATTGATAATAATTGAATACTTCCGTAAACAATTTGCTGAAATTAGAGATTTACAAAAACATCGCAATATGTCCTTAATTCAAGCAGAGATTGCTGTCCTGAACTGCACTCATGCAGAGATAGGTACTTGGCTTGCCGAGCGTTGGAATTTGCCACCACGTCTTTGTTTGGCTATTCGCAATCATCACGTACCTTACAAACAGCTTTTAGATGATAAAAGAATAAAAAGCTTGTCCGAAGATTTGAATTTCCACGAAATTGAAGAGCCTTTAACTGCTATCGTATCTTTAGCCGAATGGTTCGCTTGGCAATTGGGCTATAAAGCTTGGGATAAGCAATTCCAGCAGCCTGAGTATTACCTTTCCGATGAGCTTTTCGAAGATTTTTCCCAAGACGATTTCCTCCACCCTGATAGCGCATTTGATTTGTTGAAGAATGAAATCTTAGATGAATATAAAAAAGCAGCGGTTTTTGGCGAAATGCAAATCAGAGCTTAAATCCTATTTTTATTCCCGAATTATATTTCGTATATTTGATTTTTTTAAGAAGATCTATTATGGAATGTATTTACCTGCCCGAACTTTCGGAAACATCTACAAGTATTGTTATACCAATGGAAGAAGCCAAACATATAGTAGCACTCAGGCTTAAACCTCGCGAAAGGCTTTTAGCAACTAATGGTTTGGGCTTGATGGCTTTAGTCGAGCCATTGCAAAAAGATAAAATGCATTTCACTGCAATTGTAAATTCATTTTTTCCCAATCAGGGCGAAAACAATCGAAATGTCAGCTTAGCTATTGGGTTGCTCGACGATAGAGCAAGATTTGAATTTGCATTGGAAAAATCAATTGAATTGGGCATAAATGAGTTTATTCCAGTTAAATCTCAGTTTTGCCAAAAAGTAAAATATAAGCACGAGAGAATTTTGGCTAAAGCTGTTGCATCAATGAAGCAGTGCAAACGCTCTTTATTGCCAAAACTTTATGAGCCATTGAATTTCAGTGACTTGATAAATATATTTCCCAACTATGATACTATAATTTTAGCTGACGAAAATGGCACTTTGCCAAATTTGCAAAATTCGGCAAGCAAAATTCTTGTACTAATCGGTCCCGAAGGTGGTTTCTCACCGAAGGAAATTGAAGAGATTAAATTGCATCAAGTTTCACTCTGGAATTTGGGTATACGGCGATTACGAGCCGAAACAGCTGCAATAGCCGCACTTAGTTTTATCTCAATTGCTGATTGAGATAATTATTTCCTACTTAATGGCTTTTGATTTACAAATAATCGCAGTTTTGAGGCTGCCCCTAAAAGGTAAAAATGTTGTAGATTTTAAAGGCAAGGATGTTAAATGGACAATATGATGGCACTTACATTTTCAAACACCCCCCGGCCCCCTCTTAAAAGAGGGGGAGAAGGAACTGATTACACAGCAATAACTTACAATAATCTACATTCAGGTTCTTTCTCCCCCTCTATTTAGAGGGGGTCGGGGGTGTATGGGCTTAAACCCTTAATGCTAATTCAGCACTTATCGGGGCAGCTTTAGGAAAACTGGACCTAATCAACAGACAATTAATTCATTGGCAATGAAAAAAAGAAGGTAGAGCCAATTCCTAATCGGCTTTCTACCCAAATTTTGCCTCCATGGCTTTCTATAAATTCTTTGCAAATTAACAATCCTAAGCCTGTTCCTTTTTCTCCTAATGTTCCGGAAAGAGAAAAATCTTCATCTATTTTGAATAGTTTGCTAATATTAGACTCATCTATTCCCCTGCCAAAATCTTTTACGTAGAATACAAGATATGGTTTTTTATTGCTCACCGGGTTTTTCGTAACACTCTCTTTCATCTTACCCATAATCACCTTGTCCGATAATCCGATTTCAATATTTGAATTCTGGTCAGAATATTTTATAGCATTGGACACGAGATTTCTTAAAACCGTTAACACCATTTCGCTGTCCGCTAATACGAATGTATCATCAGGTACGTTGATAAGTAAGCTAATATTTTTTATCGATGCCTGAGAACTTAGCAAGTGAGTTGTTTTGAATATCAGCTCATAAATATTTATATATATAGGTCTTACTTCAATTCGCCCCATTTGTGAACGTGACCATTGCAAAAGATTCTCCAAAAGTGAATAAGTATTTTGCGAGGCATCTTTCATCCGCGAAATCATTTCTTTTTTCTTATTTTCATCAATCTTATCGTAATAATTCAAAAGCATTTCCGAATTATTTATAAGAGCAACAAAAGGATTTCTTAAATCATGGGCGATAATAGAGAAAAACTTATCTTTTGAAGCCAGAGCAGTGGTTAACTCGTCGTTCAATTGTAAAATGTTTGCTGCGTCGCTTAGCATCTGACTGTTCAAAGTTTGTAGTTCAAGGTTAGACATTTGCAATTGGCTAAGTGCATCGTTTAGTTCTTCAGTTCTGCGAGCAACTTCAATCTCCAATTCATTATTTAAATTAAGAATTTTATTCTCAGCCGATTTTCTTTCTGTTATATCTGCCATAACAGAAAGTATGCACTCGCCTATTTCTAAGTTTACTAAATCAGCAGAATAAAGTACCGTTCTTACAGAATTATCTTTGTTCCTTAATTTAATTTCAAAATTTCTTATATTTCCCTTTTTGGTAAGCTCTTCTACTACTTTTTTCCTATCTTCTGCATTATCCCATATATTAAAATATGCATTCCTTTCGCCTAAAACTTCATCTTTATTATATCCCAGAGCTTGCAAAAACGTATCGTTAATATTAACAATTTTGCCCTCGGCAAGTGTTGTTATCGCCATATAAACAGAATTTGAATTAAATAGTGTTTTAAAGGAAAGTTCGCTTCTTGCAACAGATTCGTTCGCTCTGTTAATATCGGCGATTAACCGAGCTTGTTGTATATTTTGGTAAGCTTTCAATGAAAATTCATTGGCTACCGCACTGAACATAATAGCAATTTTCTCGAAATGAATATGCGACATCCGCGGCAGAAAATTAAGATATTCTTTTACTATTTTTTCATCCCACCCCAATTGGTGAGCATAATTATATAATATTTCAAAATCTGTTTTTTCTGTTACAACCTGTCCAATAAGCCAATTACCTATTAAGTTGCCCCCAACTTTAATTTCTGCGCCGGCATCCCACAGCAAATCACTTAAGCAAAGATTGTCTTTCATTAATTTCAGCTCGTCGGTCGAGGGTAAATCTGTGGACTTTACTAAAGTAATGCTCTTATCTTTTTTATTTTTCAGAAATTTACGGCAATCACTTGTTATATTGCTTTGTTTGGTTTGAGGTACGTTGTTACTATCTGTAATAATTGAAGATATCGAAAGTGTTTCAGAGAATATATCTTGAATTACTTGTATTTCTTCTAAGTTAAACAAATCTGTAAATTTTAAATTTTCGGTGCTACTGATTGGCTTCGTCAAAGCAAGTACCTGATGTTTGATTGCTTCTTCTGCTCTCATTTGTTCCGTAATATCTTTTGCTATGCCGTCGATAGCAATAATTTTTCCGTCAAAATCTCGCATAGATGATTCGGTAAGCTCCAACAATCTTGGCGTGCCGTCTTTATGCATTACTTCCACAGTGTATGGTTTTATAACTTCGCCCGAATACGTGCGGTTTATGTTTTTCAACATAGAATTATTTATCGGATTATCGCTAATAATTCCTGCATAATTATTTTTATTTATCAATTCTTCTGGACGATATCCTAATACATTGAAAACTGATGGCGTTAAAAACACAAATTTATTAAATAAGTTTTCTTGGTAAAGGAAATAATCTTGACCGATGTTATCAAGCAGTCTCTTATATTTTTCTTCCGTTTCATGCAAGGCGACACGATCGCTTATGTCAATCATAATTATCAGAACACTGGTAATCTCATAACCCGTTATAATTGGTTTGACGATTTTTTCGAAGGTAAATGTTTCACCTCCGCGATGGATGGTCTCTTTATCAGTAGTATATTCTCCCGACAAAGCTAGATCAATCTCTTGAATCCATTTTTGTTTCGTATTATTATTAGCAACTAAGTAATCGATAGTTTTACCCATCAAATTGCCAAAAAATTCTGACGCTGGTGAATTTTGGAAAGTGAAAATATATTCTTTATTAACAGTACTAAAAAGAAATGGAATTGTATCGACTAAAGTTCTTAGTCTTGCTCGGCTGTCTTTTAAGTCGTTTTCAATTTGTATTCTTGAAGAAATATCTCGTCCAGCGCACAGAATAGATTCAATTCCGCCCGCCAGATTTAAAATTGCTTTGTTTTGCCAAGATATGTGAATCCATTTATTTTGATGAAATAATTTCTGTTCAAAAGAAACAATGTAAGGAGCAAAGACTAATTTGCCAAGTAATTTCGTTATAGTATTTTTTTCCAAATCAATTGCAAAATCAGCGAAATGTTTGCCCAATATCATTTTTTCCGATAAGCCGAGCAATTTGAGATAGGAACTGTTAGCATAAATAAAATGAAAATTCGCATCGAGCCTTATTACAAAATCATTATTATTTTCTGTAAGAAATTTATACTTTTGCTCGCTTTCGAGCAAAGCAATCTCCGCTTTTTTCATTGCTGTTACGTCTCTCGAAACACCAACGATTGTTATCGGCTGATTATATTCGTTGTTTATAAATGAAAACCTTGCCTCGATGTCAATTAATCTGCCGTCCTTGGTTATATGTTTACTCTCGAAATTAAAGATTTCATTCGGCTCGAGTTCATTAATTTCATTTTTCTGAGTCAATTTATCTCTTAGTGAAAGCATTTCGCTGTGGTATGATTCAGAAACTAAATCACGAAGATTTTTTTCTTTAAATTCATCTTGACTGTAACCATATACTTTTTGAACGGAGGGACTATAAAACAATAACTTTAAATCCAAGTCCATCATCCAAATGACATCAGCACTATTGTCGGTAATTAGTTTGTAATTTTTATCCCGCTGTTTTAAATCATTAATTAGTATAGAATTATCTCGTTGATCCAAAAGAATTTTACCAATCAAAATTGTTGCTAAAGGATAAAATACAATAATCGAAACCGAAATCTGCTTAAGGACGGGGCCTATGATGCTTGATGGTAGAAAACTCATAAGGATTATCATTGCCGTATGCACAATTAAACCGAACGCATATAAAATGTAATTATTTATTTTTATTTTTTGTGTTTTTACTTGATAATAAAAAGCTATGCCTATAAGTACAGAAGCAAATATTACAGATAACCCCATGTGCACTCCAGAGCCGCCTATGTACAATCTATATGACAAGGCAAGCAAACCGCTTAAAACCCCTGCAATCGGACCAAAAAATAGGGCGCATAAACTCAGGACGACCGACCGACCGTCAAATATTATACCTGTCGAATAAACAAATGGCTGCATCATAGCGATTATTGCTGCCAATCCGAAAAGTAAGCCCTGCAAGATTTGTCCCAGCATTCGGTATCTTGGTATTCGCTTTTCGATAAAGCCTGATAACACGCTAAATGATACTAATATAGCCAAATTGTATACTATGTCAATAATAATCAAAATTACCCCATTAATTCAATGTTTATAAATTACGATTTATAAATTACAAAAATAATTTTAGAAATCAATAAAACATTTTTAACAAAAAAAATACCGAAATTCTTAGCGTTTAAATTAATAAATTTATTTCAAATTATAGCTTATTTGAAATATAAATAATCTGGTTTTGCCTAAATTGCCCGGCACTTCTGTATAATAATAATCCAGTAAATTTTGTGCTGTTACGGAAAGACTAATCGGCAGACTTGGCAGGGCGTAACGAACTCCTGCGTTAATTAAATGCACATTGACGCGAGCATCATAATCTTTGATTTGCAGTTTCAACTCATTGTCGACTTTTTCGGCTTTGTTTTTAAATTGATAATCAACAAATAAATTAAAATTTGATATATTATAAAACACTTTAAAATTACTTGTAAAAGTGGAACGATATTTGAGTGTTTGATCCAAATCAATATCTTTGGGAAGCATTGCACTTACTGACAAATCCAAGCCCAAATTGTCTATTATAAATGTTTTCAAATTAAAATCCAATCCGGTTATACGAGCCCTTGTTGTATTCAAAAATTGGATGCGGGGCGAGGTTCCCTGAATAAATTTAGGTTCAATCATGTCATACAGTTCATTGTCGTAAAAGGCAATATCTGCAATTAACGGGTGATCAAATAGGAGAAGTGGTTGATTTAATCCAATTTCAAACGACAGGCTTCGCTCGGATTTCAAATCT
>JBBRJR010000033.1:0-14769 GCA_038218865.1 Kapaibacterium sp. (SeqCode)
GGAATGATTATATATCCAACATCTGTAACGTTTAATGGAGTTCTTACCCAGTCAAGTTCTTCTAATCCGGCTGCTGGTTATCAGCTATTGCCTGTTATTCCATCAGATTTAACTTATGTATCTACCGGAGTTTCGGATGCAGTTATATTAAGCTCATTAAGATTAGCTGATAATTATCCAAACCCATTCAGCTCGAATACTACAATCGAGTATGAAATTGCAGAATCAGGATTTGTCTCGCTAAAAATTATAAACACACTCGGCGACGAGGTATCAACACTTGTAAATGAATTCAAAAATGCAGGCACTTATTCGATAGTATTTTCGGCAAAAGAATATAATGATTTATTCAGTAGCGGAGTGTATTACTATCGCTTGACAAACGGAAAACAATCAACTACAAAGAAAATGACATTAGTTAAGTAATTCTTTTTTAGCTTGACTTTGTTATTCAAACTCATAAACTCATCCGTTACCAACACGATAACGGATGAGTTTTTTTTCGGCAGGCAGGGTGGAGTAGTTGGCGGATGACGAAGTAAAGGAGTAAATGATTTGAATGAACAATGCGATGATACTTACATCTTTAAACACCCCCGGCCCCCTCTTACAAGAGGGGAAGAAAGAAACACTTGAATTACAAGTGCTTACAAGATTCAATTTCCATGTTATTGTCCCCCCTCTTTTAAATGTGGGTTTGGGGGTGTTCATATTGAAATTATGGGATTACTTAACAGAAGTGTACTCTCCAAAACACAATAAACGACCTTATGAGACAGCCTCCTGGGGAAAGGGCATATTAATCCCTTATTCAAGTGGCATTATTCCAAAGGAGAGGGCTGGGGAGAGGTATAAGATTGCCGTAACATTATTCATTCAAACCTATTCTTCTTTATCTTCGTTACATTCGGTACAAGTGTGGGAAATAAATTTACATTAATATACGTATTTCAATATTTCTTATACCTTGCCGTCTTTTATATTGCTGAATAGTAATATAAATTAAAATAATGATAAAAAATATGTTTACAAAAAATGCAATTATAAAAATGTCTGCCGGCATAGTAGGCGGCGGATTATTGGGATTTGCTTATTATTACTTTTGGGGATGTCAGGGCAGTTGCCCTATAACCTCAAATTGGCTCACGACAACGCTTGTAGGCGGCGCTTTCGGATTGGTAATGATGTTCCCGTCAGGAAAGGGAAATAGGCAATAGGCTTTGGGCTGTAGGCTGCGGACATTAGGAAAACAAGATGTTTGTTTTTTTTGTAGCGGCACGGCTAAGTGTAAATCCCCCTGTTCGCTTTGCTCACTTCCCCCTTTTAAAAAAAAGGTGGAAAACTGCTACCAGTCATTTTCTTACTGTGGCTTTCTTCAAAAAGCATATTTTTGGGAAATGTGGATATGTCTCATAAGTGTGATATAAAACTAATTGCGAAGTACATGCCTATTGTAGATTAATGATAAATATAGATTCCCGCTTTCGCGGGAATGACAACACTGTTTGGATTTCGACTTATGAGACAACCCACAGCCTAACGCCAAATGCCAAATGACCACCAACCGCCAACAAAATATAAATTAAAAAATAAATTAAAGTATTGATTAAAACAGACGAAAAATATCTTAGTAGGAAAAATTAACTAAAAGATGGCAGGACGCCCGCAAAATAAAAAACTACATGGAGGTTTATTATGCCATCAGCTATTAGCGGTGATTCAAGAATCCGCACAAACATCCCGGCTGAAAATGCTTATAACGCATTGACAGCTTCGAGCAATAACATTGCATTACGCCAATTACGTCTTTCAACCGGCAAAAGAATTAATTCCGCTGCCGATGACGTAGCAGGCTACATTACTTCACGCTCACTTGCTGCACGTAACGGTGCATTAAAAGCTGCCCTTAACTCAGCAGGCGATGCTAAGAACGTAACAGGTATTGCTCAAGACGCACTCGACCAAATTAGTTCTTTGACAGTACAAATTAAAGATGCTACCGCAATGGCTTCATCTGGCGCCTTAGGCACTGATGAAAAAGTTGCACTTGCTAAAGGTGCTTATCGTTTAGCTCAGCAAATTCAATTTATTACCGATTCTACCGCTTTCGGTGGCAAGCAATTGCTACAAGGCGCTTTCACGGGTGATTGGGTTACCGGTTATTACGGCAATAATGATTTGATGAAAATCAGTATTGACTTAACTACCAATAATGTCGATTACAACGTGGACGGTAATTTCGACTTGAATTCTACAGTCGAAGCTACAGCTGCTCGCGGCTCGGTTACCGGAGCTTCTACTAACTTCGCCGGCGTATCCGGTCTAAATTTGGACGACTTGAACAAAGTTTCCAAAACTGACTTAGGTTACTTCGGATATTTAGTTGAAGGCGGCAATAAAGAATCAAGCGTTCACTTGACATTGGGGAGTTTATCGACTGCTATTGATAATATCAATAAAGTAGCCTCATATCTTGGCGGTATCGAAGTACGTTTGAATTCGCAAGAAGGGATGCTTAAATCGCAGATTACGAATTACAAAGCCGCAATTTCGAGAATCGAAGATGCTGACGTTGCCACTGAACAAATGGAATTAATCAAATCCCAGTTCTTGCAACAATCTTCTTTGATTTCTTTGAGTCAAGCAAATCAAAATCCACAGCAATTCCTACAGCTTTTTAGGTAAAATGTTTTTACCGGTATAGAGAAGAAGGATTGATGCGTTTGAATCAAAAAATATATGAAAGACGAGCTTTGAAAAAAACTCGTCTTTCATTTTATTTTTAGAAAATAAAAGTTTTACTAAAGTATTACTAAAGTTTTTTATATATTTGCCGATACGATAATTGATAGGAAATCATTTTCGATTTTTCGAGGTGGCAGGAAGCCCTTGTATTAAACAATTAACAGGGAGGGTTTTATTATGCCATCAGCTATTAGTGGAGATTCGCGGATACGTACAAACATCCCGGCTGAAAATGCTTACAATGCTTTGACTGCTTCGAGTAACAACATTGCTTTGCGCCAGTTAAGGCTTTCTACCGGCAAACGAATTAATTCGGCTGCGGACGACGTAGCTGGATACATTACTTCACGATCACTCGCAGCTCGTAACGGAGCTTTGAAAGCAGCACTTAATTCAGCTGGAGATGCCAAAAACGTTACATCTATCGCTCAAGACGCGCTTGACCAAATTAGTTCGCTCGTCGTTCAGATTAAAGATGCTACTGCTATGGCTTCATCTGGCGCCTTAGGCACCGATGAAAAAGTCGCTTTAGCAAAAGGAGCTTATAGGCTCGCTCAGCAAATTCAATTTATTACCGATTCTACCGCTTTCGGCGGCAAGCAATTGCTGCAAGGCGCTTTCACGGGCGATTGGGTTACTGGTTACTACGGCAATAATGATTTGATGAAAATCAATATTGACTTAACTACCAATAATGTCGATTACAACGTGGACGGTAATTTCGACTTGAATTCTACTGTCGAAGCTACAGCTACTCGCGGCTCAGTTACCGGAGCTTCAACTAACTTTGCCGGCGTTTCGGGTCTAAATTTGAATGACCTTAATAGCATATCGAAAAGTGATTTAGGGCTTTATGATTATTTGAAAGGCAGTACCGAAGACGCATCGAAAGTGCATTTAACTTTGAGCAGTTTATCGGCTGCTGTCGATAATATCAACAAAGTTGCTTCCTATTTGGGCGGTATTGAAGTTCGCTTGAATTCACAAGAAACAATGCTTAAATCGCAGATTACGAATTACAAAGCCGCTATTTCGAGAATCGAAGACGCAGACGTTGCCACAGAGCAAATGGAATTAATCAAGTCCCAGTTCTTGCAGCAATCATCTTTAATCTCACTTAGCCAAGCTAATCAAAATCCGCAACAATTCTTGCAATTATTTAGATAATTGTTTGTAAATTGGCCGGATTATTGATAGTATTTTATAGTTAGAATTTCTTAGAAAGCGTAAATTATCAAAATATTTGCGCTTTCCAAGAGCTATTTATATGAAGGAAAAATATAATGACTACTCCGGCACAGCAATTAGCTGCTTCAAAAATGTATGGCAGCTCCAAAGATAAAAAAGTTCCTGCTTACTTAGAACAGGAAGTTCTCTCTTGGAGCAAAGAAAAAATTATTTTGAAAATGTACGACTTGTTTATAGTTAGTTGCAAGCGGCAGGACGTAAATAAGATGAGCCGGGTTCTAATCGAGCTTATGGGCGCTCTCAATTTTGAATACGAAGAAACGTCCACTCGTTTATATAGGCTTTATGAATATTGCCAACGTTGCATATTCCAAAAAAAATATGACGAGGCACTGCATATTATTACAGAGTTAAGAAATACATGGTCGCAAGCATTTAATCTTGAAAATACTCAATAAACAACAAAGAGTTTATTATGTCCACTGGTTTTGATATTACATCGACAAGCGGTTCGCAGTCTTACAGCGAAGCTTTATCTGAGTCCTACAAAGCGACTCAAGCTTATCGCGTCCAAGGGCTGACTACCAAAAAAACTGATTTGCAAAGACGTCAGTTTTTTTACAATACGCTTAATTCTAAACTGAATACGCTGGTCGCGCAACTTGACAAATTCGGAACGTATAATACTGCCGAAACAGGCGCTTCCTTTGTTAAAGATTCCGGTATCGATGAAAAATTTAAAACTCGCTCCTCTACTTTGACAGAAAAAGATTATTTCACCGTCAGCTCCTCTGGCGAAGCTATTGTCGGCACTAATACTATGAAAATTCAGAGATTAGCTGCCAATGACGTGCTTGTATCCGATAGGCTCACCCTGTCAGATAATTTCAGTGAACCCGCTGGCGATAAAGAATTTAAAATAAAGATTAACGACAAAGAATTTGACGTAAAAGTTACGCTTTTGGGCACCGAAACCAACCAAGAAGCAATGACTAAAATTGTCAATGCTATTAATAATATAAAAGATGTAGATGTTTCCGCTTCATTGATAAAAGACACAGATACGACCGGTCGCATCTCCTTAGTTTCAAAGAGTACAGGCGAAGCCAATAAAATATCATTTACCGAAAGCGCGGTTACAAAAAAACTCGGCTGGGAGGAAACCCTCTTCGAAAATACCGACAATAGAACGCAAATGGCAGCCGGCAAAGCTGGTTATAAAGTTTCTGATGCCAACGGTTTAACTGCAAAATTTGAAATTAACGGTATCGAAATTACTCGAAATAAAAATGAAATCGATGACGTACTGCCCGGAACAACTATAAAACTGCTTAAAGTCCAGCAAGCGGATTCTGAGGCAATTACTATTACTACCGATATAGACTCCAGCGGCGTCGAAAATCTTGTCGATGCCTTTGTCAAAGAATTTAACGGTTTGCTATATTATTTGAATTCCAATAAAGACGTACAACGCTCAGACCCGGGAATGGGTACTTTGCAAAGTAGGCTGCGGTCGATTATTTCCAATCGTATGAGTAATTCGGAGGACGATAACGCTCCAAAATACATTTCCGATATTGGATATAAGATCAATCCCGACGGCACTATTGTTATGAAGGATAAAGATAAGCTAAAAGAATACTTGAGCAAAGAAGGCGGATCGCAAAACGTTGCCGAAATATTTACCTCGCAAACCGGATTTGCCGCACGTATAAGCGAAGCCATCGTTACTTTGAAACCGCGAGACGGCGAAATCGGATTAATCAAATCACGGAATGAATCGATTAGTAGTCAACTTTTAAATTTGGACAGCCGCATCTCGACGGTCCAATCCAATATCGATAAGCAAGCAGATTCGGTTCGCAAAGAATACGAAAGCTATTTGAAAGTTTTTTTGCAAGCCCAAGGACAATACTCCCTGCTTTCTACTATGGGGGGATCATCGTCGGGTGGGTATTCAAGCTTGCTCTCACAACAATATTCATCATAATTTAAGAGAGATATCACAATGATAAATGAAATCCAGCCAACGGTATCTGTCAATGAATCGTCCTTAGATCAATTGAAATATGAAAATAAAAAGGAAAGATTTAATCTATTCGCCGAACAGTTTAAATCCGAATTTAATTCTCATAAGGAATCACATTCCTCTGCCGCCTCCGAATCCGATAAAGAAGCGAAAACTAAAACAGGCGAAAATAATAAAATTAAAGCCGATTTGTCTGAATTGGGGGAAAAATTAAAAGACGTTTTGAAAAATGCAGATAACTTCCTTGAATTTATATTTGATAAAGATACTAATCGTATGATACTAAGATTAATCGATAGTGAAACAAAAGAAGTTATTCAACAATTTCCGCCTGAAATGGCACTGAAAATTGCTCGCATTATTAATCAGTTAGAAGGCTCGGGACAAATTGCCAATGCAACAGTTTAGCACCAATATGAACACTATTATTGTCAAAATACATGATATTTCTAAACAAAATTTCATTTATTTGCAAAATGAGGATATTAATCCTCAAGATTTGGACAAAATTGCCGACAATTATTTACAGAGGGAAAAGTTGCTTACTAAATTAGAGCAACTTGTTAATGCAAAAGATGGTAAAGTTTTCATTGAGGAAAACAGTGTTTTTTGGAATGAAACAATTAACAATATTCTAACACTTGATGCTTCAAATTTAGATATGTTAAAGACAAAAACTAATGAAACAGCAGATCATCTTCGAAATATTTTAAAAAATAAATCATTATTAATTTATTCGAAATAAAATTATGGATATAGGATCAGTAAAATCGCAAGGGATGTCGGCATCCAAAGATACTTCGAAAATTGATAATAAATCAAATTCAAGTAAAGATATAGCCGGCAAATCCAAAAGTTCTGCTACGCAGGATAAGCTTTCTATCTCGAGCGAAGGACAACAACTTTCGCGCATTCTTTCGCGCATTTCAAGTGGATTTTACGATAATCCCGAAGTGCTGACAGCTACCGCTGAAAGAATTGCCCAAGAACTCGATTCCGCTAAATAGCAGGAAATCAGTGTGAACCTCACGCCAAGAGGCTGTCTCATAAGTCACGTTTTCTCGGGGAAGACGGTCAAGCAGGGATGCTTGCCCTACCCGTATTTATATGAGTTAGTAGGATAGACGCCCTCGTCTGTCATTAATTTAAGACTTGTCGGGCGCAACATCATAACAGCCAAAAACAAGCTCTATCGGGACACCGCATTCGTCTTAATTTTTTAATCGCAAAAAAAAGGGGCAGCCAAATAATTGGCTGCCCCTTTTGCATTTGTGTGTCAAATAATTAAATTATTTGACTATAACGAGTGGTTCTCTCGAAGAGAAAGGTCCGCTTACCATATTGATGTAATATGTGCCGGAGCTGAGTTCACTTGTTATGATAGTAGCTTCGTAAGAGCCAGAGTTCATCTCGCCGTCTTGTAACGTGCGAACTACTTCGCCCATCGAGTTGATAATTTCAATTTTAGTATAGACATTATTCAAGCCGACGCTGAATTGCAATTTAGCTACATTTTGCGAAACAGGGTTAGGGCTTATCGGAATCATACTGAAATTATTTCTGTCAATTTTGATATTTCTTAAATCTTGTACGCATTGCTCGAGAGCAATATTGCCATTCGTGCTGATTGAAGTTACGCAACTATCGCGGTCGCCGAAGGAGATCTTTCCGTATTCAGGAGTAAATTGCGATGAATCGGACAACATAATCAAGAATATTGGATTAAACAATACGCCGTCTGCAGCAATTGGATTTGTACCCGTGCCGGTTACAATCAAAGTAGCGGAAGTTTCGCTGTGAATTAGCTCAACGCCTGTAACTGTCCAACCGTTAAGGATAGTACCAGGAGTTACAGTACCTTTGAATTGCATCCATCTTGGATTGTAAGTAATTTCAACTGTAAATTTAGTAATATTAGCATCTGTCCAATTGCCAGTTAAAGAAGCATTTGGAGAAACTGCGATATGAACAGGATAGTCCTTGTAGGGAGCGCCCGTTATCATACCGGCTGTCATTCCGCCTATTCTATCGGATTTAAGCGCGAGCTGAGTTATGATAGTTTGACCAGTAAATTCTATTTCTTTAGCGCCAATGCTGGTATAAACCGTAGCTTTAGCTGTTATTTTACCACTGTTGTGTCCTTGTATTGCGCGAGCAAGTGGGTCTAATCTGACTCCGTATTCTCTTTCGCTTTCAGGATCAACTATATCGCCTTGGCTAAAGTTTTGTATAATAAATAAGTCGCTGTAATCGGATTCTACAACAATGCTATCGATAGTTATAGCAGTCGTTGTGCCTTCGTTGATTACTCTAAATGTTTTAATCGGATCGTCGCAACGAGTAATTCTGCCGAAATCAATATTCGTAGCATTTAAACCTTGGTCAAGCCCAAAGCCCAAAACTGTTATGGATAGTGTTTGAATCGAGTCAATGGCTTTATAACCGTCACTTACGATATCCAAGCGGATTTCGCGACGACCTGTGCGTGTCGGGGTGAAAGTTACTGGAATAACCAAAGGCTCGCCTGTTTTAAGTATAATATCATTTGGCATTGGGGCAGCGAACTTAAAGTCATCTGCTGCGTCAGTCGTAACTTCTACTTTTGTTATACTTATTATATGCAAATCTGCAGTCGTGCTCATCGATTCTATTCTAATAGTTCCGGCGTTGTCAGGGTGAAGTTCGCCTTGCAAAACTGCGCCAACGAATACATAACCTTCTGCATCAATTTTCGGCAAGAAAGCTTCAGCTGTCAATATACCAACGACAGAGCCTTTCTCGATTTTATCTTTTACTGCAAACACTGGATGAATCTCGATTTGCGGCTCATTTCCTTCTACTTTCGGATCGAATGCAAGTTTAACTTTCACTTGTTTATAATGAGTAGGATCTGTATCAGTTTGAGGATAAATATCAATATAGCCGCTAGTGATTTCTGGATCGTAGCCAACGATTTTATAATCTGCACCGGTGTAAGGTGTAGTTGCGTTCAGCATAAGGACTGCTGTTTCAAAGCGAATGTCGGACGTACCGCTGTTAGACACATAAACTTCGCCCTGATAAGCTGGAGAAACTGCGTCCAATACGCGGCGGCGTCCCCAATCGTAGCTTGTAATTTCTGGACCAGGTTGTACGCTGCGTCCTTTCAAAATTGACGTATCGCGTCCTGAGCCAGCATTAGATTTAAATATCATAGTAGCAGTAAATGTTGATTTTTGCTCTATCGGCTCAAAACAAATAGTTTTGAGGTAAATAGTACCACCAGCAGGAATAGTTATCGGCATCGGTGGATCTGTCGGGTCTGTTACTTTGAAAGCAGGATCGTTCGGAGCCCAATCAAAACCGGTGATAACGAGGTCTTGTGTACCCGGATTTGTTATTTTCAAACCTGTATAGAGACATTTTTTATCGCCAACGACAAGCGTGCCAGCATCCCAATCAGGAACGCTGATTCTTGGCATTACGCCGCGTCCTTCGACAGGGAAAGCAAAACGCAAGCACTCGGTTAGAATAATAATCGAATCTTGGTCAAGTTGTAATGAACTTAGGCTTTCTTTTGTTGGTGCATATCTTAGGTCTAAACCTAAATCTTCACCGTTGTTGATAACAAATGGAGCAATTGGTTTATTTACAAACGAGAAAACGCTGCCGCTTTTGAATTCTATACTGAGAATTTCAACATTGGACGTACCCAAATTTTTCAATAAAACGTTTAAATCTTTTGTTGTATTAACGCGAACATTAGCGAATTGAACAAGTTCAGGATCCATCGACATTTTGGCTGCATTGTAAAATATTTCTTTCACGCCAACGTTGCCCGCTCTATCAGTTATTCCGATAAGTGCATAAGCGTCTTCCTTCAAATCTGTAACTCTCAATTTGAAAGTATTATCATAGTTCGGCGGATTCGGGAAAAAGCCGAAGTTAAAGTCAGGATCATTAAAATTAAATGAGCCTTCGAGCAAGGTTGGTTGCTCAGAAACGCCAAGGTCAACTTGCTTGGGATCATCGCCTTCTGCGCCATTTCTTAATTCTGTATAATGAATACTGTAATCGCCGCAAGTTCCATCGACAAATATTTCAGGAGCCAGCGTATCGGTTTGGTCTAAGATATTGATAGCCATCGCTGCGGGCCAGCCGTAGGAGTCCACGCTTGTATAACCATATATATATCCGCCAAAAGGTGTATCGCCTACAATATAGTGCGCTCCTGGATTAACTTTCAATTGTGCCCAGAATAAATTCGTATTCGGAATTCTGTTTTGCTTTAGTCGCGGAACAAGTGTGTGGACAGGTTTTCCGTCCAACTTAATTGATTCAATTAACTTTACGTGATTGGGCCAATTATTCGTATCGCCTATAGCTATCAAGTTAAAGTTATTATTTGTAAATTGATGCCCCGGAGTTTGGAAAATTGTAGTTTTCGTGAATTGCTCAACAGAAGCAACGCATACCATAAATGGATCGAATCTGTTATCGCCATCCCAACTAGCTGAGTATGAATAATGCATTACGAATATTGGCTTATTTGCTTCAAAAAGTGCAACGCCGCGTACGGACGCATATCCAGTCGGCGGCATACTCATGATTTCAGAAAAATCTGCAAAATCGCCTGAACGTTGTAAAGTTCCATCGCGACGGCCTAAAACCTCATTGGTGTTTTTGTCATACCAAACTAAACTGTATTTTGTCTTTGGTTCTGATGCAACTAAACGGAACAAATCGCCTTTATCTTTTCTGTTAAACTCTATTGTAGCATATTTTTTACCCCAAGCCTGCACCGGCGGAATCATCTCGCAAAGGTGGTCACGGCTGGAGCCAATAAAAGAAGGAATATCCGTACGTTGATGATAAGAAATAAGTCCTATCGGTTTATCGGATTTAATGCGTGTTCCAGTTAAATCGAACTGACCAATTTCATTGGCAGCGCCTTGAACAAGATAGACCTGCCCTTTGTTCATCATTACTTCATAAGCAGGATCACCCGGCTTGCGGCCCGAAGTAGTAGAGCTGAAATCAGCGCCACGTCCGCGAAGTTCAATCTGAACTATTGTTTGGTCTTCGCTGGCAACGATAATAAAACCAGAACCAAAATACTTTTGATTCATTTGGTTATCGAAGCCTTCTTTTTTATCAAAGTAAGCGACATGGATATAGTCAGTACCCCAAGAAGACGTGGGTATAGCCATATAGCCATCGCTGGTAGTATTCTTGGAATTCAAAACATAGACAGATATAGGATTGACTGAAGAAACAATCCGCAAGCCCATATCTTGTACTATTTCAGGAACTCTGACTTCATTTGATTTGAAGTTCATTTCGCCTGCGGCACTTGTAAACGTTATTACGCCAAGTGGCTTAATAATTTTTTTCTTGCTTATCAAAGAGTTTGTTGAGCCGAGTTGAAGCGATACTTCTGTTGGCTTTGTGGAAGAAACATAAACGTCGAGCGAGCCGTAAGCAAAGTTTGCTGTCTCGTTTGGTGGTACTGCTATGTAGAACTCATACCCTTGCGAGGTCGAGCCTAACGCCATGCTTTCCTGCAATTTTTTTTGTATCTCTACCGGTATATCGTCTTTAGCGAATACGGGAAGCGAAACCGCAAGCATTGCAAGCATAATCGCGAGTCTGAAAAATTTTGACATCGGTTTTACCTTTATAATTAATATTAAATAAAAAATTTATTTCGTTCTTAAATCAATTAACAATCCTTTTTATAAAAAATTACAAAGAAAAATTATTTTTTTATATTTTTTTATATATAATTGTTAAATTTATCATATACCAACTTTTAATATACGCATTTTTATTATTTTATCCAAAATAAATCGGTTCCCCATTGCTATTATTTATTAAAAATATCCGAGGACACATACCGATATAATTTTAATTTAAGTATTTCAAACATTTTTCCGTATTTTTGCAATTATTATTTGTAATACATATCATTTGAAGTGAAATTATGGCAGGCTATCCTTTTAAAAGTATTGAAACAAAGTGGCAAATTTTTTGGCAAGAACGTAATATTTTTAAAACTAATGAAGATTTTACCAAACCTAAATATTATATATTGGATATGTTTCCCTATCCCAGCGGAGCAGGCTTGCACATCGGGCATCCCGAAGGCTACACAGCAACTGACATCATCGCACGCTTCAAGCGAATGCAAGGCTTTAGCGTTTTGCACCCGATGGGCTTCGACGCCTTTGGCTTGCCGACCGAACGCTACGCTATGACTACCGGCATACATCCCAAAGAAGTTACCGAAAAAAATATTGAAACTTTCAAGCGGCAACTAAACCTTATCGGTTTGGGCTACGATTGGTCGGCAAGCGTGAATACTACTTCGCCCGAGTACTACAAATGGACGCAGTGGATGTTCCTTTTAATGTACAATTCTTATTTCGATAGGAATGAAAATGTAGCTAAACACATCGAGCAGTTGCCAATTCCTGAAGAAATAACCGACGCCAAAGAAATAGAAGACTACCGCGATAGCCGCCGTTTAGCGTTCATCGCCATGATGCCTGTAAATTGGTGCGCCGAATTAGGTACCGTTCTGGCAAACGAAGAAGTCGAGGAATGGAAGGGAAAAGGCTACACAGTCGAGCGCAAACCAATGCGCCAATGGATGCTCCGCATTACCGAATATGCCGACCGTCTGCTGAAAGATTTGGATTTAGTCGATTGGCCCCACTCCACTAAAGAAATGCAAAAGCATTGGATTGGGCGCAGTGAAGGAGCGCTAGTCGATTTCCCTGTCTCCGACAGCGATGAAAAAATAACCGTTTTCACTACGCGACCCGATACAATTTTTGGTGCTACTTATCTGGTCGTGGCTCCCGAACATCCTATCGTCGAGCAAATAACTATCCCAAGCCAAAAAGCAACAGTAGCTCAATATATACAAGCAGCCTCTGAAAAAAGCGATTTGGAACGTACCGAACTGTCCAAAGAAAAAACTGGCGTAGCGACTGGCGGCTTTGCCACGAACCCCGCCACCGGCAAGAAAATTCCTATTTGGATAGCCGACTATGTTTTAGCTCAATATGGCACGGGAGCCATTATGGCTGTCCCAGCCCACGACGCCCGCGACCACGAATTCGCTTTGGCATTCGATCTGCCGATAGTTCAAGTTGTCGCTCCTGCCGGCGGCGAGCCATGCGATGGCGGCGAGCCATGCGACGTCCAAAAAGAAGCTTTTTGCTCTTACGACGGCGTGGGTGTTAATTCCGAAAACTCAGAAGTATCGCTTAATAATTTGCCAACAAAACAAGCAATAGAAACAATGATTGCCTACTTGGAATCAAGGGGAATTGGCTCGAAAAAAATACAGTTCAAGCTCCGCGATTGGCTTTTCTCGCGCCAAAGATATTGGGGCGAGCCGATGCCAATTATGTTCTTCGAGGACGGCACCAAACGCGGCTTGGACTTTGACGAGCTGCCGCTGATTTTGCCGATGGTCAAAGATTTCAAACCCGCCGGCACAGGCGAAAGCCCGCTGGCTAACGTACCCGAATGGGTCGATTTCATCGACAAAAAAACTGGCAAACGCGCCCGCTTCGAGACTAACACAATGCCGCAATGGGCTGGCTCTTGCTGGTATTACCTGCGGTATATAGACCCGCACAATTCGGAAGTATTCGTTTCCAAAGAAAAGGAAAAATATTGGATGGAGCCATCGGGCGTAGATCTCTACGTCGGCGGAGCCGAGCATGCAGTGCTGCACTTGCTTTATGCCCGCTTTTGGCACAAAGTGCTTTATGATTATGGTTACGTTTCTACGCTAGAACCATTCAAAAAGCTTTTCCATCAAGGATTGATAATGGGCGAAGACGGACGCAAGATGTCCAAATCGCTCGGCAATGTCGTTAATCCCGACTCGGTCATCGAGCTTTTCGGCGCTGACTCTTTGCGCATTTTTGAAATGTTTTTGGGCCCACTCGAAGCCTCGAAGCCTTGGTCATCGACGGGAATTGAAGGCGTAAATAGATTTCTAAACCGCGTTTGGAGGCTCATCGCAACTGACGAGGGCGAGCTTTCTCCAGACTTGCAAGACGTTCCGCTAACGGCAAATCAAGAATACGTGCTTAACTATACGATTAAAAAAATCACCGACGACATAGAAAATTTAAGTTTTAATACCGCCGTTTCGCAGATGATGATTTTTGTAAATGAATTTACAAAAGATAAAATCAAGCCACTCGACGCTATGAAAAAATTCGTTGTTTGCTTGTCGCCTTTCGCTCCTCATATCGCCGAGGAGTTATGGAGCATTATGGGCGAGAAAGAAAGTATCGTTTTTGCAGAATGGTCCCTTTTTGATGAAACGAAATTAGTCAAGCAAACTGTTGAATTTGTCATTCAAGTATCGAGCAAAATACGCTCCCGCTTGGAGTTGTCGACCGATTCGAGCGAGGAAGAAGTAAAGCTACTAGCTCTCGAAGACGAGCAAGTCCAAAAGCATATAGACAATAAACCGATAAGAAAAATAATATTCGTACCTAACAAGCTGATTAATTTTATAGTATAAGTTTGCGGTTATCAGTTTTCTGTTTGCGATAGTCGGTAAAGGCAAGTCTTGCATATGGAACTGCCCCGATAAGGTATATTTTTAGGTTTTATGCATAACATTTTTGTTAAATGAACAATAAAACGGCAAACATAATATGAACACCCCCCTAGTCCCCTCTTAAAAGAGGGGGGACAAGAACTTGGAAAATGAATTTCGTAAGTTCTTATAATTCAAGTGTTTCTTTCTCCCCCTCTTGTAAGAGGGGGCCGGGGGGTGTTTAAAGATGTAAGTA
>JBBRJR010000034.1:0-14690 GCA_038218865.1 Kapaibacterium sp. (SeqCode)
TGTTGAAGTTGTGGTAGGTTGCGAGGACATTATATTTTGCAGACAACACGTGGGCAATCATGTCTTTCGTAGTAGTTTTGCCATTGCTGCCGGCGATTGCAATTATAGGTATATTAAACCGCAAGCGGTGATGATTTGCAATAGCCCCGAGCGCCGAAAGCACGTCATTTGTAACTATAAATGGGAAATCATTGTATTTATCTCTGTTTTGATTGTACCATTCAGCGGCTACCACAGCAAGGCTTGCACCGTTTGCGATCGCCTCAGGAATTTTCGAATGCCCGTCAACATTTTCTCCATGCAAAGCTACAAAGGCATTGCCGCTTTCGATTTCGCGAGAGTCAGTTGATACGCCTTTTATCAATAAACCGTCAGAGATATTGATTAAGTCTTTATCTTCAAATATAGCGGCAAAATCAGCTGAATCAAATACAGCATTATTTTTTAACATTTTATCTCCAATAATATTTTGCTAAGTACTAAATTACAGTTCTTTTCGTATTTTTGTTTATAATTTATTTACAATAATAAAAAAATAATATGATTAAATATGATAAAATTTCTAAAATAATTATAACTGCGCTAATGCTTGGGTTTATGCTGTGGTTTGGTGTTACTGTTGCTCGCGGCGTAATCGGCTACGACATATTTAATCCCGAAGCCGAACTTAGCTTGAAGCAATCCTATCCGCCGGCGATAAAGTTGCAAAATATATATCTATATGCTAATTTGGCTCTCTATACGGGCGTCGGATACATTGTTGCGTTCGTATCGGCATTGCTCTTGCTTTTTCGTTTGAAACATTACTTAAAGCCTAACGGTTGGTTATTTATGGCTTTTAGTCTTTTCTTTTTGGCTTCGCCAATGCACTTGTATTCAATATATTTGGATTATCACTTAGCAGTGGCTGTGATACAAAACGGAGTGCGAGACTTTCTTTCCGCCCCAGTCCAAAAATATTTTTTCACGAGATTTACCGATGTAATGATGACAACCTTGTCCAGTCTTGCATTTTTGGCTAATCTTACTTCTTTCTTGTTCGTTATTTGGAAGCCTCTGGTTAAAAAAATGAGGGTCTAATGAAAACAAAGGACTTATACAGCGAATTGATAGAAATTGCGAAAACATTGGGCATAACCGTTCGCCGTGAAAATGGCAATTTCAAAACAGGCTTTGCCCTTTTGAAAGACGAGGAGTTGATAATTATCAATAAATCCGCTTCGCTCGAAACAGCTGCCAGTGCCATTGCTCGCAGCTTGCCTGCTGATGCAGTTTCTGCTATATATATCAAACCCGTCGTACGCGAATTTATAGAGAAAGAGAATAATGCGTCAGGTGGTAAAAAAGATTTTTCATTGCGAGTGGAGTATTAGAAAGATAATTACGAATTAGGAATGAGGAATTAGGAAAGTAAGTAAGGGAAATCGAAAAATATAAGAGGTTGTCTCATAATTTAAATTCGACTATTTTGCGATAACCAGCGAAATCTGAATTTATCTATATCGCGTAGCGATTAAATTGTGGTAGCAATCATCACCGTTTTATGTATTTTACTCCGTAGGATTGATATTATGCTAACAAAGCTTAAGGGCGAGCGGTCGTTCGCCCATACATAACACGAAACTACCTCTACGCCCACGCCGCTGCTTTCGATCCGCTTCGCTACTCAACGCGGTTTGTTCTGTTCGCTGCCTTAAGTTGCGAAGCGTATCGAAGGCAGCTACTTTAGCAAGCGGAAATACTGTTCGCTGCCTTAAGTTGCGAAGCGTATCGAAGGCAGCGTGATTGTCAATATTTGTAATTAGTAATATACCATTTCTCGCTGATGAGCGATGCAGTAAATTCAATTTGCCGCGTCCAATCAAACTCGAGCTGAAAATTAAATGTGTCGGCAGATACCGTATCGGCTCGCAATCCGGTTATCTTTCGCCGGCTTATCATTCTTTTTATCCGTGCCACTTCATATTTTTTTTCGTATCTATCTATTGCCAAATACTTTTCTCCCTCGGGCGAGGCAAGTACCGAAAGCGCGCCATTTAAATTATTGCTGTCGAGCTCGGCTTTGAAAAGATAGACCACGCCCAAGGGCGTCCTTTGTGTCATGTCCACTGCTTCGAACTGCTTAGCTGGTGGCGCTTTTATCGTGAAAACTTCACAACTTGTTAAGATGGCAAGAAGGAAGACGGAAAGTACTATATGTTTCATTGTTTTAATTCCAAAAAATTAATTAATCTCGTGATTAACTCCTCCAATCCTTCGTTTGTCTTGTCAAATGGATGGGCGGCGCCAAAACCATGACTTGAATGCTCTAACGTTACGAAGTCCAAATAAGATTTATCCTGATATTTGTATGCTATGTCGTACGCTTCCTTTATAGTTACCATTTTGTCCTGCTTTCCGTGAATAATTTGCAAAGGAACTTTGAGTTTGCCGGCTGCTTTTGGAATATCGTACTTTTCTTTTTCATCGATTATATCTTGCAAATACTCGCGATTAATCCATAATTTTTGCTTCGAGGGATGTATTATAAATTCGAACTTCCCATTTTCAAGCCATATCTTTTTTTGCCGCTCTGAGTACCTATCGAAAGAAGAAACAGCTGCGAATGCCGATATTTTCTTTATTTCCTCAAATTCCGAGCCAAGTAAAATAGCGAGTGCCCCGCCTCTGGAATGCCCTGCTACGTATATATCGCCGTTTGTTTCTATTCCTAAATTTTCAAAAAGCTCTCGCGAGACTATCTTTTCAATCATTAGCCGAGCGTCGCTAAGCTCGCGAACCATTGTATTTCGTGAGAATTTTTCGGCATCATAAACCATTTTCCGGCTGTCCTTTACTCCCGATAATGAAAATGAAAACCTAACAGCAATGCCGCCGCTTTCAGCAATTCGCTGGCAAAGATAAGGATAAAAGCCCCAATCTTTGAATGCTCTAAAGCCATGCAAAAACAAGACTACAGGTTTTTTCCCATTATGCTCATCGAAATCTATTTCGTAATCAATCTCGTCGCCGGCGGCATTAATTACTATCGAAGTTTTTCGTTTCATTTTAATATTTAATGTTTATACTAATTTACCGACGAAATATATATTAATATATTTTAATGTATATTTTAACTGTCCGATTATCTGACAATCATCGCAGTATGAATATCCCCCCCCGATAAAGTATTTTTTGTGTTTTTGTATAGAGGGAGAAAGTACCTGAAATATAAAATTCGTATGCTATGGTACTCCCCATTAATCAGCCGCAGGCATTTGGGCACTTGATTTTACTACGGTGAACTTATCCTTCAGTTTTAAAAAATATGCTTCAAAAAAGTGGAATGACAGATACGCAATAATTATAGAGCTGGCAATTATCGAGACATAAATAATAAGATTATCTTGCAATGTATTCTCAAATCGATATTTTAACAAATTGCGTGATAAATATGATATAGCTACAATTACCGATACATGATAAACATATAGTCCGTAAGATATTTTCCCAATAAAGTCAAATACCCTGTTTTCCAAACTTATAATTGTCTTCTCATTCGCACTGACATTTATTATTAATATCAAATAAACCAAAGAATGAAATTCGTTATTAAGAAAACCGATGAAGATAAAAGGTTTAATTACTATAGAATACAGCAAAAGCAACCAAGCTGATAGTTGAATAAGCGGATGATAAATGATTTTCAAATATTTGCTTTTTGTATAAACAAAGTAGGCTCCGATACCTCCAATAGCCATACTATCGAAGCATGAGAACTTGATTATATTGAAAATCGGACCGTTTTCAAAAAGCCTGAATGAAAATTTAAGTGCCAAATATACAGCAACTACAGCAAACAGTGCTAATAATATATTCCTCGATTTGCTTATTAATATGGGCCAAAAAGCATAGAATTGCTCTTCCACACCAACTGACCATAGAGGCGTTATGGTGGTTATTCCCAATTGAAGACCGAATCCGACATTTGGAAGAAACATTGCATAAAGTAAAAATGTTGTCAATTCCATTCCGGGCGGATAATCTATAAGCGGTGCATTGAAAATATAGAGCAGAATTGCAATAGATATGACTAAGTAGTAAAGAGGCCAGATACGTAGTATTCTGCGAATATAAAACTTCTTAAAATTTATTTTTTGATATTTAGTTTTTTCAAGAAGTAGCAAATGAGTTATCAGATAGCCGCTTAAGACGAAGAACATAACTACGCCGTAGCCCGCCATACTATTTTTGTGAAAACCAATCGAACTTATCCCGAAATATTGCTCGATGTACTGGTCAATATGAAAAATCAGCACTATCATTGCCGCTATAGCTCTTATGCCGTTCAATCCCGGGAAATAAACCTTTTTTTCAGCCATCAGTTCTTTTCTGAAATGTTTCAAATATTGCTTGTATTACTTGACTTTGAAAACAAATTTACGGAATTTTAGGTAATGTACAATAGTATTTATCATTGGTTGGTGGTTATACTAAATATTGCTTAGCGATTTAATTATGGTTAAATGCAATACAACTTTAAGTTCTAATGTGTCATTTTTTGCTGAATTTTATATTATTCGTAATTTTCCATTTTCAATTTAATAAAAAATGGCAGAAAGACAATAAATAAATTTAATATCTTTCCGCCAAGAATAAGTTTACAATTCTAAATTTCCTAAAAATTTATTTTGTATATTTATCAAGAAACTTAAATACTTCCTTGTCCCAAATCAAAAATTCTTGTATTTTCGAGATAAAGTGGGTTTCGTCAGGAAATGATATAAGTTCCGATGGCAAGCCTTTTACTTGTGCGGCGGTGAATGCCTCCAAGCTTTGCGTATAAGGCACGCGGAAATCATGCTCGCCAGTAGAAATAATTATCGGGGTATCCCAATTTTTCACGTAATTGTGCGGCGAGTTTTTGTCGTAATTTTTCATATTATCGCCTTCCCAGTAAGGGCCCCCGTATTCCCAATCCGGAAACCAAAGTTCTTCAGTCGAGCCGTACATGCTTTCCAAATTGAACACGCCGCAATGTGCCAAAAATGCTTTGAATCTCTTGTTGTGATTGCCTGCAAGCCAAAAAGCGGCATATCCGCCAGCACTTGCGCCAATAGCACAAACGCCATCTTTTTTGACATAAGGCAGTTTCACCATTTCGTCGGTAGCAGCTAAAATATCCGACATTGGCTTTCCGCCCCAATCGCGGCTAATGGCGTCATTCCACGCTTGTCCGAAACCGGGGACGCCACGGCGGTTAGGTGCTACGATGATATACCCATGCGAAGACATCATCCACATATTCCAGCGATAGTGGAAATTCGGGCTTATCATGCTTTGAGGTCCACCTTGGCAATATGTAATCATCGGGTATTGTTTATTTTTGTCGAAATCTGGAGGCAAAATCACCCAGCAATGTACTTTTTTGCCGTCCTCAGTAGTTACCCATTTCTCCTCAACTGTAACGGGTTTGTACTTAGCTAATTCCGCTTTATTCAAATTCGTAATTTGAAATTCCTTGCCAGTAGTCAAATCCATCGAATACAGATCCATCGGTTTCATAGTGCTTTGCTTGCCGTAAACTAATTTTCCGGTAGGCGTAACGTCGAGCGTGCCGCCAAAGTCAGCTCTTTCGTTAGTCAAGCGGCTGAAACTGCCATCGGCGGTATTGATCTTGAAAATGCTTACAACGCCGCTATCAGTTGCTGTAATATATATTGATTTCGAGTCTGGCGACCAAACTTTCTGTTCGACCCATTGATCAAAATTCTTTGTCAATTCGTGGCTTTTGCCTGATTGGCGATCGTAAAGCATTAATCGGTTTTTGTCGCTTTCAAACCCGTTATGCTCCATGCTCAAAAAAGCAATCCATTTGCCGTCTGGCGAGTAAAGCGGTGCTTTGTCGTAGCCGTTTAAGCCGGTCGTGATATTTTTTGTGGTTTTGTCTTTTAGCGAATAAACATAAATATCCGAATTTGTATTTTTGACAAATTCCAAGCCTACAACTTTCTTACAAGTATAAGCTATTTCTGAGCCGTCGCTTGACCAAGTGATTTCTTCGGCTCCACCGAATGGTTTTAGCGGCGTGTCGAAGCGCTCGCCCGGCATTATGTCTATTTCTTTGGCACTGCCGATTGGCATATAGAAAACGTGCGAGTAGTTCTCGTCTTCCCAAACGTCCCAGTGGCGCACGGGCAGGCTTTCGTAAATTCTTATGTTTGCTTTGTTGTACTGCGGATACATTTCTGTCGGCGTTTTATCGACCTTCACTTCGACTGTAAACATAAAGTTTTTGCCGTCCGGAGATATTGACAAATTCGATACGCCACCCTCGATATTAGTTACTTTTTTGGCTTCGCCCTTCGGGAAATCCAAAACATAAACTTGGGGGCTGCCGTCGCGAGTAGATAAAAACGCAAGTATTGAGCCATTCGGCGAGAAGACGGGATTGAAATCCGAAGCCTTGTCGTTGGTTAATTGCATTGTTTGCTTGCCGTCTGTCGAAACTGCGATTAAATCGCTGTAAATTTTATTATCGCTTTTGTTCGGAGTGCTTAGCCGGTAAACTATCCACAATCCGTTGGGCGAAACGACTGCGTCGCCTATTCTTTTGAGTGAATATAAATCCTCAGCTGTGAAGATTTTTTGTGAAAATGAATTAACTGAACTCATCGAAAAACCCAATAATATTAGGATGCTTATTAAGATATTTTTCATATAAAAAAACCAAATTGATTATTGAAAACATTATATATATAAAATTATGAATTGTTGGCGATATAATCAAACAAAAAACAAAATATTATATGCAACGTCGTAACTATTTAATGTTATTTTATTAAATGGAGTAAAAATGACAACGAAAATCAGCGAAATTCTTGCCGATAAAGCAGAATATTATCTTGGTTTCGACCAACCGAAAATTTCCAAAAAATCTATTACGACGCCTGGCGCTTCGTTTTTGAACGATGTTTGGACTCAAAGTGACAGAAACAACAGAGTATTAGGCAATTTGAACAAACTTTACAACCACGGCAGGCTCGCAGGCACGGGCTATTTATCAATTTTGCCTGTCGATCAAGGCATTGAACACTCTGCTGGCGCAAGTTTTGCTAAAAACCCACTCTTCTTTGACCCAGAAAACATTGTCAAATTAGCCATCGAAGGCGGATGCAACGCCGTCGCTTCGACTTATGGCGTGCTTGGCATGGTAGCTCGCAAATATGCACATCAAATACCTTTTATTGTGAAAATCAATCACAATGAGCTTCTGACTTATCCAAACGCTTTTGACCAAGTTATGTTTGGCACAATTGACGAAGCGTACAATATGGGCGCTGCTGCTGTCGGCGCAACTATTTACTTCGGCTCAGACAACAGCCGCCGCCAGATAGTAGAAGTAGCCGAAGCATTTGCTTATGCACATGAATTGGGCATGGCTACGGTTCTCTGGTGCTACCTGCGTAATCCTGAATTCAAACAAGATAAGGATTATCATGTTTCCGCTGATTTGACCGGACAGGCTAACCACTTAGGCGTTACTATCCAAGCCGATATTATCAAACAAAAACTGCCTGAAAATAACGGTGGTTACACCGCGCTCAACATGAATAATTCGAGCTATGGCAAAATAGACAATCGCGTCTATACCGAGTTAACAAGCGAGCATCCTATTGATTTGACACGTTACCAAGTGGCTAATTGCTACATGGGCAAAGTCAGCTTAATAAACTCTGGCGGCGCAAGTGGCAAAAATGATTTCCAAGAAGCTGCAATTACCGCAGTAATCAACAAACGTGCCGGCGGCTCAGGGCTTATCTCCGGACGCAAAGCGTTCCAACGCCCGATGACAGAAGGCGTAGAGTTATTAAATTTAATCCAAGATATTTATTTGGATAATTCAATAACTATTGCTTAGTTTTAATTGGTCAGGCTTAGGGCAATGGGCTTTGGTCATTAGGTAAGAAAGTTATTTTCGTAGGGGCGAACGGCGTTCGCCCCTACAACCCAAATAAAACAGAATGAAAGAGGCACGTAAATTATTACAACGCTACCACTTCTTCCTCCCTCTCCTTTGGAGAGGATCGGGGAGAGGTCACATTTATATCTTTTCCTCGTACCATTATCCCCCCGACCCCTCTTACAAGAGGTGTAGGAAGAAACGATTGAAATGTACTAACTTACGATACGGAATGCTCAAGTTCTTGTCCCCCCTCTTTTAAGAGGGGGCTTAGGGGGTGTTCATATTAAAGTTAAAATTATGTGGTTTATTTTACATAATTGTTTTGCCCAAAACCCTTTTTTATACTTATCGGGGCAGCCTCGTCAATAGAATTGCCATCACATTGCTCATTCAAAACATTCTTTCATCTCTTAAACACACAATATTTTTCTTATCGGGGCTACCCGTGCAGAAATGTATCTTGTGCTTTACTTATTCAAACACTATAGTCTAATCATATCCCCCAAAAAACTAATCTTTTCGATGTTCTTTTCATTAAAATTATTTCGTCTTAATCCGTCTTATCCAAATATCGTTTTCTCGTTATTTCATTTAAAATGATTATTAGCTTTTTTGTAGTGATTAATTAACGCATGGAGTATAGTATGTCGAGAACACTTAATAAAGTAATGCTTATTGGCAATGTCGGAAAAGAGCCGGAACTGAAATTTACGCCCAGCGGCATTCCTGTCGCTTCATTTCGCTTGGCTACCTCAGAAACTTGGAAAGACCGCAACGGAAACGTACAAGAGCATACCGATTGGCACACAATTGTGGCTTGGCGTGGGCTTGCCGAAGTTTGCCACAAATTGCTTCGCAAAGGTGCCCGCATCTTTATTGAAGGTAAATTGCAAACACGATCTATCGAAGACAAAAATAATTTCAAACGCCAGCTAATCGAAGTTATTGCCGACAGTATGATTATATTGGACAGCAAAAAACCAAAAGATAGCAACGGCAGCTATGATGAATTCAAGTCGGATTCCATCTATACGGGGCTTTCTACAGAATTTGACGACACACTATTCGGCGAATCTTCTGGCAGCCTGACCGATCCTTTTGATGATTTCGAGGATTTTTCAGCTGATAAAAATAATAACGATATTCCTTTTTAATTTTTTGGATTTCTTTTTCAATGACTTTTAAAAAAACAACTGAAATTAAAGTAGGCATAGTTTCTTTGCTTGCTATTGCAATTTTCATTATCGGGATAACCTTAGGCAAAGGGGTTAATGTCTCTGTCGATAAAAAAACGCTTAGATTCCGCTTCGATAATTCCGGCGGCATTACAGAAGGCTCGCCCGTCGTAATCAACGGAGTAAAGCGTGGGCAGGTCGAATCCGTCGAAAATCAAGAAGGCTCTGTACTTATCTTAGTCGAGATGAACGACATTTCAGACATAAAAACAGACGCATCCGCCAAAATTACTATTCTGGAAATAACCGGCGGCAAGAAAATTGAGCTTAATCCCGGCGGCTCCGCCCAATTATTTAATCCGAAAAATGAAATACCCGGCAGGGCAACGCCTGATATTGGCGATTTAGTCGCTACGCTCGGTGAAGTTAGCGGCAATGCCATTTCGCTCGTCCGCAACTTAGACACACTTGCCTTGGGCGTTAATAAAATGATGGATAACGGACGCCTCGCAGAGGATTTGACTACTATCGCCCAAAATACCGCTGAATTAACTACAAATATGAATGTCCTGCTCAAAGATAATTATATAATGCTCGACAAAACGATAAAAAATCTTAATTCCTTAGTAGCCGATATTAAGAAAACTTACAATAAAAACGAACCAAATATAGACAAACTCTTTGTTCAACTCGATACCGCTTTGTCTAATGCAAATTCACTTTTGTCGAAAATAGATAAAACAATGGAAAATGCAGACTTGGCTTTGAGCGACGTAAAGGATATTACATCTGAAATAAAACAAGGCTCCGGCTTGGCAAATAAATTGATTTACGACAAAAGCATTGCCCAAAGCTTGGATTCGGCACTTAATTCACTTAATATTTTAGTCAATAAAATTAACGAGCACGGCGTGAACGTCAATGTCCGCTTAGGCACTCGTCCCTAATAAAAGGAAAATAATATGTCATCGAAAACAACAGTTGTAACCGACGAAATAAATGAGTATTTGCAAGATAAATTCGGCGCACCCGAAGAAATCCTTGATGCAATTAATAAAATTGCTTCCGTAAAAGGGATGCCAACTATACATATATCGAAGCATCAAGCTAAATATATGCAATTTATGCTGAAATCAATAAATGCTAAATATGTACTTGAAATCGGCAGCTTAGCAGGCTATTCAGCTATTGCTATGGCGTCGGCACTGCCCGAAGGCGGTAAACTCATCGCCGTCGAGCTTAACCCCGATTACGCTGATTTAATCCGCAAAAACGCCGAAAAAGCGGGCGTAGCAGATAAAATTGAGGTCGTTTGCCAAGACGCACGGCAGTTTGTGGAGAATTTCAAGGCGGAACATCCCCTCGATTTCATATTCATCGACGCGGACAAGCAGTCCTACTATCATTATTTAACAGCACTTACGCCACATCTTCGCTCGGGCGGCATCTTCGCAGCAGATAACGCATTTGCATTTGGCTTTTTGCTCGAAGCATCACCAGAACGCGATCCTGAAGAAATAAAATCAGTCAAATCATTCAACGAAGCCTTCGCAAGCAGCGATGAGTACTTTGTAACTTTAGCTCCCGTCGGCGATGGTCTGATTATGGGATTGAAAAAATAAGATTTTTTAGCTTTTCAAGAAAAAGAAAACTATTATTTGAGCCTTTCTAATATAGCTTTCATCTGCTTTATTTCTTTTTCTTGCGCTTCGATTATTTGGCGAGATAATTCCTTTAGCTCTGGATCATTAATCGTAGCATTTTTACTTGTCAAAATAGCTGAAGAGTGGTGCGGTATCATTGCCTTCATGTACTGCGTATCCTCGACAAGCGTTTGAGTTCTCAAAAACACAAGCGCCAAGACGAAAACCACTCCTGCTGAAAGACTTATGATTCCATTTAGACGCTTGTCGGGATACATTTTGCTCATAAGTACAATCATCAGAATTGCCATCGGAGTAACCATCAGCAAAGCCATGTAAGTTCGTGTCAAGCTAAGATAGATATGGTCAGCATCGTCCACGTTTAGAAACATTACCAAATACATTACGCAAAATGAAATAGCTAACATTATGCCCATTTTCTTGTAACCCGAATAATCCATGATAACTCCTACAAATAATAGTACGTAAAACTTATATTTTAAACGACAACAGAGATTAATTATTTTTTGAAGAACCTCACCCCGCCCCTCTCCATGAATGGAGAGGGATTTGAAGAACCTCACCCCGCCCCTCTCCCTGAATGGAGAGGGAGTAAGAAATGTTTGTATTGTAATGTATTACGAGGATTTTGCATCGGATTCTTCTTTGCCTTTTTAAAAAAAGTTTGGGGGATTTCTTCAAAACAATTCAAATCCTCCTATTAGCTTCGCTCGCCTCCCCCTTTTAAAAAAGGGGGGGGGAATCATTTTTCATCTCACTGAAAACCGAAAACTAAGAACCTGACCCTCCCAACACAATAAGCACGGCATTCAATTATTTGCTTTGCACGGAAAAACGGAAATTGGCAAGATAATTGCATAGGTTATTTGTGTCTTATAGATAACTATATGAAAATATTACTTTTATTGGAGCAACAATTGTTTGAAATAGAAAAGACATATTTCACAAAAAACATAGTTTTGGCAGCCGTAGGCTCGCTCATTGCTTTAAGTATTATAGTTTCTATAGGGATTTATCTATTTTCTTTTGCCGATAAAAATTTGCATGAGCCTGCTGCTTTGGATGTAGCCTCTCAATCGCTTGAAACTGCGAGAATGACTTCTGAACTTACCTATAAAATCGTTTCGAGTAATGCCGATAATTCCTTCGAGCAAATAGATAGTTATTTGAAAGATCCGCTGGCATTTAAATTCTCTCCCGCTATTGAATTTAAAAATATTAATTTTGAAAATGTGCCGGCTTTATATTTCAAAAATCAAAAAATAGCTTCGACTGACGATGAGCCTAATAATTTCGCTAAGCAAATAAAAAAAGATATAGGTATTGATGTTGCTTTTTATCAAAGAATTAACGAGCAGGGCGATATGTTGCTTTCGAGTACATCGTTTGCCTATCCTCTGAGTAATTTAATTTATATTTCTGCGATTGCCGCAGAAGATGAGCCGCAGCCGTTTATCTCTTCTATTTTGAAAGGGCAGACTTACCATATTATCCAGAATTACGGCGGCAGTCTTTACGCACTTTCTTTTAAAAAAATAATGAATCGCAAAGGAACTGTGCTTGGCATGATTGCTGCTTTTTCGAAAATATCTGGTTTCATAAATTTTGACAATCAAGCTTTGGCAAAGAATTATTATATCGTAAATACATTTAATCACGATGTGTTGTTTTCCGCGAATGGGAAATTAGAATTAAACTCTAATATCAAGATGGCATTGGATAGCGTTACCCAAAACCCGGCACTAAGAGAAAGTCTTGAAAGAAACGAGCGAGCTGATTTTATTACGTTCAACGATACACGTCTGAATTGGCTGTTGCTTACAGAACTATCGCCGGCAGCGCCATTTGCTTCAAAAACGTCATTCACAAAGTATTTAAAAATGATATTTGCGAGCTTGGCACTTGTGCTGATTTTGCTTATATTTTTCGTAATAAAGAAAAAAGATGATTTCTATACTTTTTTAAATAATAAAGCAAAATTAGTTGATGGCATATTTAGTAACATTGAAAATGGAAAATTCAAGGAAAATGAAAACAGCTTGGCTGTTCTTTTGCTTTCCGAAGATAAATCTAACAAAATATTGCCGAAGGATTTTTGCCATCATTTACGGAGCATAAATCACTCGACAATGATGCTGCATCAAGACAAATCCGATTTAGAAGATATTTTGCAAACAAGAATGGAAGAGATTGAAACGCTTTCAAATGAAATCAAAAAGAATGAGCAAGACGCACTCGGCGAATTAGAAACGAGCAACGACAAGATATCCGATATTTCTGTCAGATTAAATCAATTAAGCTGCGTAGTCTCCGATATAGGAATTTGGCAGACCATCAACGAAATTTCCGCGAGGCTTCAATCTGATTTTCAATCCTCCGATTTAAAAAATATTACTGCGAATTTAAAAACAAAAAGTAATATAATCATCGATAAAATCGACAAAACGTTTTTGGAACTCAGCCACGTGAGCAAGATAGCCGACCACGCTTATCTTATATCAATTAATTCTTCAATTTTTGCCGAAAAAGCAAACTCCGAAAAGCTTACCGTATTATCCAATGAAATAAGTAAACTCTCGGATTCGCTTAATTCAGCTGCCGACAGGATATTTTATTTATTGACCGAAACAAAGAGCGGGGCTTCTTCTTGCCAAAGTGATTCAGATATGCTGGTAGAACTAAATCAGGCTACTCCTTCTCGAAGCGATTTATCTGATTTGGCAGTAGAATTTACTCGTGTAAACGAAAAAGTAACAATTATTTCCGAAAAAATAAATGAAATTAACGATGAGCAGCGAGATTTGCTATCATTAAACCAATCTGCCAAATCATCGCTTGAAAGTACAAAGTCTTTGTTCGAGAGAATAAACCACACAGTTGGGAGTTAAAATAATAGAAATGAATAGCCAAAGTTTCCAAATAGATTTGCGTAATAAGTCTTTTTCGGATATTGAATTTATAAAAATGTTCCAACAATCTGATAAAAACACTTTACGGCTTTTTTCGCCGAGCTTGTACGAAAATACGGGGAATTCAATAGAGGATACCTCACAAAAATATCCGGAATATAATTCTTTCGTGCCGTTTACATTCGGTAAGCATTGTTTCGCGGCAAGCACGGAGCATTTTGAATATGCAGCCGAATTCCGGCACGTTTGTCCGTTCTTTTCTTATGAAAATTCACATATTTTGGGATTGTTTATTCATGATAATCAGTATATACCTTGCTTTGACATTAGTAGCTTATTTTCATTAAATTTGAATTTGGATAGCGAGCCTGATTCCAATAATCTTGCCGTTATTTTTTCATACAATGGGAAGTATATCTCTTTCCCAGCAGATGAAGTTTTGCCTACAATAGAGATTCCTTTTAATGATAAAGCAAAACAAATATTCCCCCAATCCGATGATTATGATTTCATTTCTCTGAATGAATTGGGTGGTAAAAACATTTCTATTTTGGACATTAAAAAAATAATCGAATTAGTTTAGGGCTGAATAAAAGTGGTAGCAGAAAAAAACGATATTTCATCGGTTGAATATTTTAAATCGATTTGCAAGCGGCATTGCGATATTATCGAAACATGCTTTTTGGACTATGAAAAATATGGGATAAAAGATTTGTTGAGCAATATCGCAAATTCAATAAATCAAATAAAGCTGGCTGCAAAAAACACTAAAATTGGAAACGCCGTGCTTCTGGCAGCTGCTATGAGCAATGCAGTTAATTATGCAATCGAAGGCAAAATCAGCCTTTCTATAAAAGACATAGACTCATTTTTGAAAGCCAACGACTTATTTTATAGTTTAAAGCAATTCAATTCAAACGAAATTCTCGACCTTTTTGAAAATGAATCAGTTATAATCGAGGATCATCTAAAAAGTTTAAAAAACTTAGTTTCGCCC
>JBBRJR010000035.1:0-14507 GCA_038218865.1 Kapaibacterium sp. (SeqCode)
CACGTCGGGCGACGCTTTCGAGTTCGCCTTTGCTCATTTCTTTTTCTGCTAAATCAATAAATTGCGTTTTAACTGCCCGCTCTTTGAAAAATCTAATAGCTTTTTGCGTTGTGCTGCATTTTTTTGTGCCAAATATTTGGAGTGTTGGTGCCATTTTGCTTTACCTAAAAAATTATGACGGAATAATCGCCACGCGCGACCAATTATTTTCATTGAAATACATATCAGCTAATCGCTCTAAGTCGCTTAATTTTATGTTATCGACAGCTGAAACTATTCCACTCATTGTTTCGTAGCCCGAGTAAACCATTTCGTTTTTGACAAGGTTTTGCATACGTAGCGACATATTTTCGTATTCAAATATTTTGCCAGATTTCAGCTGCTCTTTCGCCCGCGCCAATTCTGTTTTGGTTATCTTGGATTTCTTCAGCCGTCGCAGTTCTTCCATTATCAAATCCTCCGACTTAGCTAAATTGCTCGGGTCAGTACCGATATAAATTTGAATTGATCCCGTATCGGTGTAAAGATTGACTGATGAATAAACCGAATACGCCAAGCCTTCCTTTTCGCGGAGCTTTTGGTAAATGCGGGAGCTTAAGCCATCGCCGAAAATTATATTAAATGCTGCAAGGGCGTGGCGGTCGGTGTCGAGTGCAGAAATTGTTTGCTTAGCAAATATCAGATGTGCCTGTTGGATAGGTTTAGGTATTTCTAAATTGCTAACTGACACAGCAGGCTTTTCTCGCTTGATTTTGGATTGTTGCCGAGCGAGCGTATCAAAATAAAAATGCGCCTCGCGGAGCAATTCCTCGTGCGATATATTGCCAGAGGCAGCTATAATTATATTCGCAGGAATATAATGCTCGGAGTGAAATTTACCCAATATGTCAATATTAATCTTTTTTACAGAATGAGCGGTGCCGTCAATTCCATTGCCCAATGTATTGTCAGGAAAAACTACGCTGTCGGTCAAATCGAAAATCAACTCTTCCGGATCGTCATCGTAAGATTTAATTTCTTCGATAATTATTTGTCGTTCTTTGCTAATTTCTTCTTTTTTGAAAATTGGATTGACAACAATATCTGCCAGAAGTTCAAATGTTTTGGCAAAATGCTGCTTTGCTGCGCGGGCATAGAAAAGAGTATGCTCCTTAGTTGTATAAGCATTAGAGTAAGCGCCCATTGAATCGAACTGATTGGAAATTTGCCGGCTGGTGCGGCTACGCGTCCTACGATACACCGAATGCTCCAAAAAATGAGCTATGCCGGGCATATCGAAGTCATCATCACGAGAGCCAGCTCCCAAGCCAATTCCCAGCGAGAAAGATTCGACGGATTTAATTTCCTCGCTTAAAACAATAATTCCGTTTTCAAGTACGGTTTTGTTGTATTTTACAATTTCTTGTTTATTGTCTATTTCCATTTAAATATTTCTTTTTTTTGTATATTTTTATGTTGCAAATTACGAAAAAAAACGGAATTAGCCTTGTTTTGCACGATAAATAAAACTGGGCTTGCAAAGCAGGAAAAAATTCAAAAACATCGATAGTCGTTTTTTGTAAAAATATTATGTATTTTTGTAAAAACGAAATACGAGCGGATAATGTATAAAATTCAACTACCGGATTTTGAAGGTCCATTTGATTTATTGCTTTATTTTATAAAGCGGGACGAAATAAACATATACGATATACCTATATCAAGGATTACCGAGGAATTTCTGCACTATATCCGCGTAATGCACCATTTCGATTTGGAACTCGCCGGCGAATTTATATTTATGGCGTCGAACCTGATGTACATTAAAACTCAAATGCTTTTGCCAAGGACTGACGGCGGCGAGGGCGGAGAAGCCGAAGATCCGCGTGCCCAGCTTGTGCAAAAAATATTGGAGTATAAGCAATACAAAGATATTTCGCAAGAGCTTGCTCAGGCAATGGAACGGAATAGATATAATTATTATCGCGATATATTCGAGGCTGAGTTTAGCCAAGCCGAAGGCGGAAATATTTACAAAAATGCTTCGCTATTCGATTTGGTGAAAGCTTTTCAGGTTGCTTTGGATAGGAGCAAAGAAGAAGAGATACGGCACGTGGTCGATGTTTTTTCAGTTTCTGTGGAAGATAAAATCCTGCTCATCAAGGAAAGATTGAATCAATCTCCGCGACTGAGCTTTTTCGGACTTGTCGGCGGACTCAGCAAACAGCACATTATCGTTACCTTTCTCGCAGTACTCGAGATGATGAAATTACAGCTAATATTTTTGTACCAAGAAGATAATTTTGGCGATATTACAATTGCCCAAACACCTAATTTGAACTAAAATCGATGAAAAATACTCAACCTGACAATAATTTTTTGACGCTCGGGCGCGACGAGCAAAAATCTATAATAGAAGCTCTGATTTTTGCAAGCGACGAGATTATTTCCTATAAGACATTATATAAATTATTAATTACACACGAAACACTTTCAGCACACGAAGAACCTGAGGCAGGGCTGGATTCCATTTCCGGCGAGATGACAATCGACAGCGAAATTGCCCGCAACAATAATTTCACTCCCGAATTTATCGAAGATATAGTGAAACAAATAAATCAAGATTTGATAAATACTGGGCGCCCATTCCATATTGTTCATTTTGCTAATGGCTACCAATTCGCCACATTACGGCACTATGGCGAGTATATACATAATCTTTTGAAATCCAAAACCAAGCGGCGGCTTTCGCAGGCTTCTATGGAAACACTATCGATAATATCTTATAAGCAGCCAATTACTAAGCCCGAAATCGAGCAGATACGCGGCGTAAATTCAAATGAAATAGTAAATGCCCTCATCGAAAAGAATTTGGTGAAAATTGCTGGGCGCAAGGACGTACTCGGCAAGCCGTTACTTTTTGCTACCACTTCCGATTTTTTAAAAACATTTGGGCTGAAATCCCTCGAAGATTTGCCGCGCCTCCGCGAAATTGATGAATTGGCAAGCGAACTCGGCGGGGGCAATTCAAGCGAAGATGATTTCGTGATTACTATCAGCAAAGCCGAATCCGATCAAATATTAAAAAGCACTGACAGCTAAAAGCTGCCAGTGCAGAAAGTTTGGTAGTGGGAAGCAATTATTTGTTGAGTAATTGAGCATCTGCCGATATTGTAGCAGTTCCACCTGAGTACAATCTTGAAATCGGGCAATTTTCTTTAGAAAGTTGCGCCAATTCCTTCAGCCTATTTTCATTCAGCCCATCGCATTTAACCTTGCAATCCAGCTTTATTTCAGTAATGTTGGGACCGATATCATCTTTGCCAAGAGTTACTTTAGCCTCAGTTTCAATGCTTTCCGGGTTCAGCCCTTCTTGGGTGAGAAGCAGTGAAAGATACATGGAAAAACAGCCGGCATGTGCTGCACCGACGAGCTCTTCAGGGTTAGTGCCTTTGGCATCCTCAAAACGAGTAGTGAAGGAATACGTTCCTTCGTACCCAGTGAACTTCATGGTACCACTACCATCTTTAATCGTTCCGTGCCATTTTGCTTGTGCATTTGATGTTGACATAATACTTTATCCTTATATATTTAAACAATATGCAAAAATTTGCTTTTTAATTCTTTTTAAATTCTTATTTTCTGGGCTTCACTTTCACACCTACTGACAGTTACTGTTTCCTGGCATATTAAACCATTCGGTAACAAGGAGTTTACCATCAAGCGAACGCCTGAATGAAATTGAATAATGTTCGCAGGAAACATTTTTACCTAATATTTTGGCGGGTATAGTTATTCGAAAAGCTTGTCCAATAGGTTCACCTTCTCCGGACATATCGGAGACGAATACTTTTCTTTTTTTACCACATTCTTTGTCAAGAGACTTAAAAAACTCAACCCGACCATTGAGAATTTCTTCTTCTGTTTCTAAGGGACTCTGCACAGCGTAATCGGCTTTGTCATTTGGATCACTTTCATTTTTGACTTCGCCCCACGCAGCGAATTGACTGGATAGTTCTACGCTTTTGTTCTTTTTAGCCAACTTAACTAATTCAGCAATTCTCTTGAGCCCCTGTTTTTTAAGATCACCAGCAACTATATCTGATGCCTTTTCAGCCGTAATTTCTCCACCAACTGTGTAAGTCTTCTGAGCATAAACGCTCTCATGACCCACTGCGATTATTGATATAATCATTATCGCATTTATAATTATATACATAAATCTATTCATAAAATATCGTCCTTTAAATTTACGAAACTGCCTCATAAGTTATAAATTAATGACAAGCAGAGATTCTTGTCCTACTAAACCCTTTAAATACTGGTAGGTCAAGCATCTCTGCTTGACCATATTTTCCGAAAACATGCTTTATGAGACGGCCTCTTAATTATGGCAAAAAACTTCTCGGAATCATGTCTTCTACTCCCTATGAGTAAAATTAGGGTAGAATACTACAATGCTCAATGTATTTATAGATGTGCCTGCCCCGAAAAGTTATGTTTTGATAGAAATACGTTTAACTATAATATTTTTCTTATCGCTTAGCGATTATATATAACTCCTTCGGAGTAAGCAACTTACTTTTTATTTGATTGTTACCATAATATTATCGCTACTCGATATAGAAAAATTCAGATTTCGCTGACTATAGCTAAATTGTCGAACATTACTTATTGGACAGCCTCATCTGCAGCTGTTATGCCTTTTACTGACCACCAAAAACTACTAACCAAAAACCGACTACTTCATCCGATTAGGATTGAATGTGTTTATCGATTCGAAGCTCGTTTGATGTGGCGTATCTGTAACATTTTTGCCAAAATTAAATAAATCTGGTGAATACTTTTTCGAGACTTTTTCTTGCAATGTCATCAGTCCTTTGATAACCGACTCAGGCCTTGGCGGACAGCCAGCTACATAGACATCGACAGGGAGGAATAGGTCTATCCCCTGCACAACTGAATAAGAGCGGAACATACCGCCGGTAGAAGCACAAACGCCCATAGACATAACCCACTTAGGGTCAGGCATTTGGTCGTATATTTTGCGTACTACCCAAGCCATTTTGTACGTAACTGTGCCTGCGACAAGCAAAAAATCAGACTGTCGCGGCGTCATGCGGAAAACTTCCGAGCCAAAACGTGCCACGTCGAACCGCGAGGAGGCAAAAGCCATCATCTCAATAGCGCAGCATGAAATGCCCATCGGCATGGGCCACATAGAATTTTTTTGTGCCCATTTGACTACTTCGCCGACTGTTGTGGTCAAAAAGCCTTCGTTGCCTAAATCTATTCCCATTCGAGACCTCCTTTTTTTACTTCGTAGAAATAACCGATGAAAAGTATGGCGATGAATATCATCATACCTATAAAACCGGCAAGCCCTAAGTTGCCGAATTGAACAGCCCAAGGGTACATAAACACTACTTCTACGTCGAAAATTATAAAGCTGACAGCAACCATATAGAATTTCACGGAAAATCTCGTACGGGCTGTACCGTGCGGGATCATACCGCTTTCGTAAGTGGTTTCTTTCCCATGAGTACGGCGGCGCGATCCCAACCATTCGGATAGGAACATGAAAGCCGTCGCTACGGTAAAGCCGAAGACTATCATAAAAATTAGTGGAATATAGCTGTCGCTCATAATATATTATTCTTTAATTGTTAGAAATCATATTTTATCAATAAAATAACGAAAATGTTATTTCAATATTTTGTACGAAAATTTAAGTAGTAAAATGTATTATATTTCGCCCTCGGCAATAATTAATTGTTTGGCGTGCAAGCGGCGATTATCTGAATTAAATTCATACTTAATATCGCATTCGAGCTTATCGAGCGAGACAATACGCCAGCTTCGGCATTTATATATATTTTCTGCGCGAGTGCGAGCTGAGACGTATATCTCGAAAGAAATCACAAAGTGATGCGCGTCGCTCGATATAGTAAATGTCTCATTTGGCGATAAGTTAAATGAATGTTGCTTTGATTCGATATTATCTATATGATACGTTTTGCATTCGAGATAATTTATCCGCCCGAGCTTACGATAAATTCAATAGCAGGATAGCCAGCAGATTCTTTTTCTTCGTCTGATTTACTGGGGCGAGCCTCGAAGCCGATATTATTCAGCGCAGCAAGAATAAGAGGCTCAATCGATGCACTTGCATCGGCTGCTTTCTCGGCTGCTATGCCGTAGTGATTAAGTTCATTCATGGCTTGTTTGGTGGCAGCTTTAAGCTCTTTGAGCAATTCGTTGTCATCCTTACTTTTTTTATTGAAGGGGATAATGCGATATCCCGACAGTCCTTCGATCACTATGCCGAGGGAAATCCCTTCCAACGGTTTTAGCATTTGACTTATTACTCCTTCAAGTTCTGAGGAGCTATTATTTCTCATAAATTTTCCTATTTAGACCAAATAATCAATTACGAATTACGAATTACGAATTACGAATTACGAATTACGAATGAAAACCGTTTTCGCCTACAGCCTGCCACCTAATAGATCTCACCCCGACCCTCTCCGAAGGAGAGGGAGGAAGAAGTAAGAACCTCACCCCGACCCTCTCCATAAATGGAGAGGGAGAAAGAATTGGCTGATATTCAAGTACTAACCTTTACTTGGCTTTCCTAAAGCCCACAGCCCACAACCTACAGCCCTTCTTCCTGCCTTTACCGAAAACTGACGACCAAAAACCGCGAAGCCTAATAAACAAACATTCTTGCTATGTCTATTATTACATTTGGGAAAATGCCTAAAAGAACAATAAATACTGCTGCCACTAAAAGCGAAAAGCCTGCCGAGCCAAGCTCTTGCTTGTGTTCGTAAAGTCCTGCTTCTTTGAAATACATGAACACAATTAATTTCAAGTAAAAATACATTGAAATAATCGAAGAAATAACTGCTATAATCGTTAGCCAAGTAAAGCCTGAAGCTATAGCAGCTTTGAAAATATAATACTTACCGAAAAAGCCTGCGAATGGCGGGATGCCCGCTAGCGACAGCATGAATAGAGCCATAACGCCCGCCAATACTGGACGCGTTCTGTACAAGCCTGCGTAATGCTCAAAGTCAACCATTTCGCCGTTATTGCCTTCGAGTGCCGAAACAACGATGAATGCGCCGATTTGCATAAGCATATAAGCCGTCGAATAAAACGCAACGCCTGCCCAGCCATCCGGCGTATTAGCCACAATTCCCATTAGCATATAGCCTGCGTGTGCCACAGAGGAATACGCAAGCATTCGCTTGACATTCGATTGCGAAATAGCCGTTATATTACCCACAAGCATGGTAGCTGCCGAAATAACCGCTATAATCATTTGAATATGAAATATATAGCTTGGATTAACAGCTAATATTCCGCTCTGCATCATATTTTTGCTCATAATAATAAAAGCAAAAACCGCTGCTGCTTTGCCTGCTGTGCTCATAAATGCCGTTACGACTGTTGGAGCACCCGTATAAACGTCTGGCGCCCATTGGTGGAAGGGGAATGCCGCAATCTTAAATGCCAAGCCAATAGTGAAAAGCCCCAGTCCGAGAGTTATGTAGAGATTATTAAATCCGCCTTTCAGCAATACTTCCGAAATTGTTGACAATTGCACTGAGCCAGCTGTTCCATAGATAAAAGCAATGCCGTAGAGCAAAAATCCAGTAGCAAAAGCGCCGAGTAGGAAATATTTCAGTGCTGCTTCGACTGATTCCAAACGCTCGCGGAAATATCCAGAAAGTACGTAGAACATAATGGACATAAGCTCTATGCCGATAAAGAGCAGTAGCAAATCATTTGCGTGGGAAATCATCATCATAGCCAATATTGCCAGCGATAAAAGCGAATAAAATTCCTTATGCTCGAAATCCGCACGCATATTATATTCCCGCGAGGCTACGACTACAAGCAAGCCTGCTGCCAGAAAGATGAGGTCGAATAAATACGCCAAGCCGCTATAGGAAATCATTCCCATACTGAGCGGATAAGCCGACAAATTCGACATACAGCAAAAATTATTGGATAATATCAACGAACCTGCCGCCACAAAAGCAGCCGCAAAGGTCGCAATCGATAAATAATAATTTATTTTTTTATTTTCGCCTGTTATGGCATCGAATAAAATTAATATTACCGACATCGCCGCCATTATCAAAAGTGGCGAGGAATATTGAAGTTCAAGCATTAATTCATTTGTCATAACTTATATCTTTAATTACTTATATTATTCAAATATTTATTTTTTGGCTTCTTTTATTTGCAAGTCATTTGGCATGTCGTAGTGCTGTTTTCCAAATTTAATTAATTCGAGCTTATTGACTAAGCCGCGAGTGTAATTTTCCGAAACTTTCAAAAAAGTATTTGGGAAAACGCCTAACCAAACTATGAAAACGACTATTGGCACTAATTGTGCCCATTCGCTTTTGGTTAAATCCTTCAAATTATGATTTGCCGGATTGTCATTTGTTCCGAACATAACACGCTGGAACATCCAAAGCAAATAAATAGCAGCGAAAATAACGCCGGTTGCAGAAATTATAGCAAACCAAGGCGAGCCTAAAAATGGCGATTTAAACGCTCCGAGAAGCGTTAGGAATTCGCCCACAAAGCCATTTAGCCCGGGCAAGCCAACGCTCGCCATCATTGCTAAACCAAAGAAAACTGTGAATGCTGGCATAACGCGAGCCAAGCCACCGAATTCAGATATTTCGCGAGTGTGGCGGCGGTCGTAAATCATACCGACGCAAAGAAATAGCATACCAGTCGAAAGACCGTGATTAACCATTTGAATTATACCGCCTTGCAAGCCTTCGCCAGTCATTGAGAAAATACCCAAAACGACAAACCCCAAGTGAGACACGGACGAGTACGCTACGAGCCGCTTTACGTCTGTTTGAATCATTGCCACTAAAGCGCCGTAAATAATGCCAAATACAGCAAGAGCCGAGATAATCTGTGCATATTCAAATGATGCTTGAGGGAAAAGTTCGAGATTAAAGCGAATCAAGCCATAGGTTCCCATTTTTAGCAAAACGCCGGCTAATATCACCGAGCCTGCCGTTGGAGCTTCAGTATGTGCGTCTGGCAGCCACGTATGCAAAGGAAAAACCGGAACTTTGATTAAAAACGACAGGGCAAATGCCCAAAATATATATTGCTGGTATTCCATCGGGATAAGCGAGCTGAATTGGCGGATAGTCAAGTAGTTAGTCGTAAATCCGCTCGGCAAATGTGCCAAAGTGCTGCCGACGTACCCCGCCAGCCAGACGATAGCAACTAACATCAAAAGCGAGCCGACCATCGTAAATATAAAAAACTTAACAGCTGCGTAAATTCTTCTCTTGCCGCCCCAAATGCCGATAATGAAATACATCGGGATAAGTATTAATTCCCAGAAAATATAAAATAGGAATAAATCAAGCGATACAAAAACGCCCGTCATAGCGAATTGCAAAAGCAAAACCATTACGTAGAACTCTTTTTCGCGTTTTTTGATTGATTCAAATGAGGAGAAAATCGCTATAGGCGTAATAAATGTCGTCAGCATAACGAGCAGCATGGACATACCGTCCAAGCCGATTCTAAATCCGGCATCGATAGACACTATCCAAGGAATATCAATCATATATTGAAAGCCCGAGACATTCGTGTCGAATCCCAAGAAAAGCACAACCGACGACAAAAATGATACAAGCGAAACCGCAAGAGCAGCCGTGCGGATAGCTTTAGTATTTTCTTTTGAGAAGAAAAGCAATCCGAGCGAGCCAATTATTGGCAAAAACAATGTAACGAGTAAAGTTATCATAAGCTTAATATTTTTTATTCATTAAAAATTAAATTGAAAGCAAAAGCCACGAAATAATAATCGCTATACCAGCCATCATTAGCAATGCATAATTTTGAACTATACCAGTTTGTATCTTCCGCAAATTTTCGGAGAATGAATCGACTAATTTTGCCGAGCCATTAACAATGCCATCGACTATTCCAACATCCAAGAATTTCCAAAGGACTTGCCGAGAGCCAATAACGAGCGGATCGATTACTGTTTTAAAGTAAAATTCATCTAAATAATACTTATTCCAAAGCAAGGAATGCAGCGTTTTAAATTGCGATTTCAATTTCCTTGGCTTCGATAAAGTTTGGTCGCTGTAGTAAACGCTTGCTAATTTTATTGCAGCCAAAGCGACTAAAATCGCCACTGCCACAAAAGCATATTCTATCAAATGAATTTCGTGGTGCGGCGAGTTGCCCAATACGAAATTAGCATTAGCAAAAATTGGATCCAGCCAGCCTTCAAGTAAATTCGGGTGGTCGCTTGCCCAAAATCCTAAAATATACGGCACACCAATAAACCCGCCTAATGCCGATAGCACCGCCAACGCCATCAAAGGAATAGTCATCGTCTTTGGCGATTCGTGCGGATGAACGGCGTGAGCGTCAAATCTTTCTTTGCCATAGAAAACTAAATAAACTAATCTGAACATATAGAAAGCCGTAAAAAACGCTGCTATTGTCAAAAAGAGCCAAGGCACTACGCCGCCCTTAGAAAAAGTGGACCAAAGTATTTCGTCCTTCGAGAAAAATCCCGAGAAAAACGGTATGCCAGAGATAGCCAGCGTGGCTATTAAAAACGTCATATAAGTTACGGGCATATATTTTTTTAGCCCACCCATTTTTTTGATGTCCTGCTCTTCGTGCATGCCGTGAATTACCGAGCCTGCGCCCAAAAATAGCAAGCCTTTGAAAAAGGCGTGTGTCATTACGTGAAAGACGCCAGCAGTGAAAGCGCCAACGCCGAGTGCGGCAAACATAAATCCTAATTGGCTGACTGTCGAGTAAGCTAAAACTTTTTTAATATCATTTTGTACTAAGCCAATAGTTGCTGCGAAAAATGCAGTGGCAACGCCGACAATCAAAACTACTTCCATAGTTATGGGCGAAAGTGCGAAAAGCAAGGAATTGCGGGCGATTAAAAATATACCAGCTGTAACCATCGTAGCGGCGTGAATAAGTGCCGAAACGGGTGTGGGACCTGCCATAGCGTCTGGCAGCCAAACTGCGAGCGGTATTTGAGCGGATTTGCCTGTGCAGCCCAAAAAGAGAAGAAGTGTGATAGCCGTCATCAGCCCCGTGTCGAAATATATGCTTTTACCCATAAATACTGTCTGCGAAAGGGCTTCGTAATTCAACGTATTGAAATTAACATATATCAAAAACATGGCGATTAAAAAGCCAACGTCGCCGATGCGATTTACTATAAAGGCTTTGTTAGCTGCGTCGCCCGTCCATTTGATGCGCGTACCGGGAAATTTCCGGTCATACCAAAAGCCGATGAGCAGGTAAGAAGAAAGACCAACGCCTTCCCAGCCCAAAAATGTGAGCAGAAAGTTACTTGCCAAAACAAGAGTAAGCATCATGAATATAAACAAGTTCAGATATGCAAAAAATCTTGCGAAGCTCCTATCGCCGTGCATATAGCCAATTGAATATATATGTATCAAAAAGCCGACACCCGTAATTATAAGGGCAAACAAAACGGACAGCCTATCAATTTGATATGACACATCAATTGAAAAATCGCCTGCAGCAATCCACGTGAAGACCTTGTAGATGATCGGCTTTTCTATTCCGCTTTGCATTATTTGAAAAAACAGAACCGCCGAAATGATAAAGGAAAGTCCTACCGTAGTCGAAGCTAAAGTGCCGATAAGTTTTTCGCTTTTAAGGTACTTGCCGAATATTCCGATGACAAGAAAACCAATCAATGGCAGCAGAGGTACAAATTGTATTAACTCGTACATATTAATCCCGCATATTTTTATATTATTTTTTTATGTTAAGTGTTTTTTTATTTTCAATTTGAATAACAACGAAACAAGGAAAATATTAGTTTTAATTATATGATTTAAAAAATATCTTCATATTTTTATTTTTAATACTCATTTAAAATTTTAATTAATATTAGAAATTGACGTAATATTAATAAATTCTATATCAAAATAATTTTTAAATTATTATATTTGCATGACAAAATTAAATTATATTTGAATATATGCTGCAACAGATTTATATAAAGAACTATGCTATAATCGATGAACTTCGACTTTCGCTTTCAAAAGGGCTTAATATTTTGACAGGTGAAACGGGCGCAGGCAAATCTATTATCGTCGATGCTATAGAACTTGCCCAAGGTGGACGCGCCTCGAGCGACATGATCCGCTATGGCGAAACTAAGGCAATTATCGAATGTTTCTTTGATATAACCGAATACAAGGCGTCAGTCCAAACCGTTTTAGGCGAGGACGAAGATTTATCGGGCAATGAGCTAATCGTTCGCCGTGAAATATCACAAAAAGGGACTTCCCGCTGCTTTATAAACGATTCGCCAGCAAGCGTGTCCAAGCTGAAAGAACTTGGCGCTCTGCTTGTGGATTTTCACGGGCAGCATGAGCATCAATCGCTGCTTAATCCACAGGGACACGTGGACGTTTTAGACGCATTCGCCGAAACTTCTTTACTTTTAAAAGATTACCAAACTGTTTACTTCGAGCTGCGCGAGGCAATTTCGCAATACAATTCAATGTTGAAGCGAAAAAAAGATTTGCTCGCCAAATACGATATTTTGAAATATCAGGCAGAAGAAATAAAAAAAATAATGCCGAAAAAAGGCGAAGATTTGGAAATTGAAGCCGAGCTTAAAATTTTGGAAAACAGCGAATATCTTTCTTCGCTTTCCAGCGAACTGGCGGGAATAATGAGCGAAACTGACACTTCGATTCATTCTTTGTTTCAGCGCGCGCAAAAAATAATCGAAAATCTCGACGAGTACGACCCGCATTTCGGCGAATTCAAACCCGAGCTTGAATCGATGATTATCGCCGTCAAAGAAATATCAGCTTATGCAAAAGACTTTTTCAGGAATATAGAGATAAGCCCAGCGAAAATCGAGAGACTTCGCTCGCGATCTTCGGATTTGAAGCGTTTGAAGAAAAAATATGGCTCTATCGACGAAACGCTCGAACTTCTGGATAGCAATTTGGAGCAAATAAATTTGATTGATCAATTCGACGACAGAAGTTTCCTTTTGGTAGAAGAAATAAAAGCAAAAACTTTCGACTTAGGCAAAAAAGCTGCCGCTCTCGAAGAGCGCCGTCGGATGAAATCCGAAGTGTTTTCTCGCGAAATTATTGCTAAATTAAGCGAGCTTGGCTTTGAAAATGCCGAATTTGAAGTTAATTTTTCGCAAAATAATAAACTTTCTGCTGAGGCTATACTCACCGCTCCGGCGGCTTACTTAGGTGGTGAGTACATTACCGCGACCCAAGGCGGTACCGAGCGGATTGAATTTCTAATCTCTGCAAACAAAGGCTCTCGCCCAAAATCTCTGGCAGAAACTGCTTCTGGAGGCGAAATTTCTCGCGTCATGCTCGCCATAAAAAGCATTTTGGCGGGCAAGGACAAGGTGCCAGTAATGGTATTCGATGAAATCGACACAGGCATAAGCGGACGCATAGCTCAAAAAGTGGGCTTAAATATGCTAAAATTATCAAAAAGCCGTCAAATAATAGCGATAACGCATTTGCCTCAAATTGCTGCTTTGGGCGAGCAAAATATAAACGTGGCGAAATTCGAAACAAACGGGAAAACCGCCGCCAGAGCTACAATTTTAACCGCAGAAGAAAAAGTGGTCGAAATTGCCAAACTCATCAGCGGCGAAAGCGTTTCGGAAGCATCAATTAAAAATGCTGTACAATTAATTGATTTTGAGGTTGATTATGAATGATTATTCCACTACAATGATGAGTCGCGACGAACTCGAAAACCTCTTGAAAGGGATGGTTGATCCTTTGGCAGCCAATAGAATAGTCTCGGGCTACGAAATTAGCGAAAGTATCTTCACTGGTATTTTGATGAAGGACGGCTCGCCGTATTTTTCACATTTGACGAGAGTGGCGCGGATTATTATTTTAGAACTCAACATTTTCGACCCCGATTTGATTATCGCTTCGCTTTTGCATGATTTTAAAAAAGTGGAAAGCCTTATCTCGAAAGATATTTTGGAGATTAACTTTGGTCCATATTTATTGTACCTCGTCGAATTGCTTACTATGACTATCGAAGAAACCGGGCAAGTCCCCAAAGAATTTCATTTGGAGACGGGCGACAATATCAAAATCCCGATTGACGACTATTTAACTATCAAACTCGCCGAGCAAGTGGATTATTTCCGTTCTCTGAGTTTCGACTTATCTCGCAACCCCGTCGCCTACCTTTGCGATTTGAACAAGCGATTCCTCCCCGTCGCCTCGCAAAGCAAGCACCCAGCCGTCCAATATCTTTTGCAAGAAATAAATATTCTCAAAAATAAGATTGTGGGGTAACAGGTGGCAGGGAAGAAGGTTTCTATTTATTAGTTATCAGTTGTCAGTTTTCGGTAAAAGGCAGACTACATCAAGATTTGAGGCTGTCTCACAAGTTATATTTTTAGGTTTTGGGCATTACAATTATGTAAAATAAACCACATAATT
>JBBRJR010000036.1:0-14500 GCA_038218865.1 Kapaibacterium sp. (SeqCode)
AAATTGATCGCACCAAATATGAATTCCAAATGCTTTTAGGCGTTCGCGAAAACCGACGCAACGAGCTTTTGCGTGCCGGACATCATTTACGTATTTACGTACCATTCGGCAAGGATTGGTATGGCTATTCGAGTCGCCGCCTAAAAGAAAACCCTGAAGTTGCAGGACATATTTTTAAAGCCATTTTTGGAATTTCATAAAAGGCTGTTGAATAAGTCCAATTAGCTTGTCATTCCCGCGAAGGCGGAAATCAATGGCTTTACAAGTAACTGATAAACAATAGATTCCCGCGTACGCGGGAATGACAAAACAGCTATTATTAATAAATCAACAGACTCTAAATATTTAAAATTAAAATAAAATGCGAAATTTAAAATTATATTCGTTGCTTTTGCTTCCTCTCTTGTTGTTTTCATGTGCGAAGCAAACCACCTTTAAAAGCAGCCCAGTTAATGAAAACATCTTGTCTGTCGGTACTTTCAATATTGCATGGCTCGGAGATGGGATTGATGACACACAGTTAAGAAACGATAGCGATTACAAATTAATAGCCGAAACTATCCATTCCACCAATTTTGATGTAATCGGTTTGCAAGAAATCGAAAACGAAGCTGCTCTAAAAAGGGTAGTGAATTTTTTGCCCGATTATAAATATATAGTAAGCCACTCGGCAGGCAAGCAAAACGTCGCCGTACTATACAAAGATTATATTGATTTGCAATATGTTAATGATTACATGCCAGTCGCTGTAATGCCGAGACGCACTCGTCCGGCGATGTTTCTTAAAGTTAAAAAGGGAAATTTCGATTGTTATTTGATGGTTGTTCACTTTAAATCTACTTCAAGATACGATGACACTCCCGAGAAAAAGACCCAAAGCATTGCGATGCGCACACAGCAGGCAGGTGTTTTGTCTGATTGGGCAGACAGCGTTCTTGCTGCTGGTCAAGAGCAGGATTTAATTTTAATGGGGGACATGAATGACGCGACAGAGCGCAAGGAAGGTTCGTCTCTTGCCCCGCTTATGCTAAACAAAACCCTTAGCTTTCTGACAGATAAATTGACCAGCTGTAAATATGAAAAATGGATGGTAATAGATCAAATAGTTGTCAGCAATTCAGCAAAAAAGCGATTTCAAGAAAATAGTCTATACATGGAAAACTTCCGCTCCCGATTGCCAAAAGAGCAGGCAGATAAAATCTCTGACCACTGCCCCGTGGGCGTTGCCTTCGAGGTAAATTCGCCAGATAACGATTAATTTATTTTCTAATGAACAATTTATTTATTAAAGAAAAATCCTTTATTTTCGATAATTAATATTGTCCAATACGCTTTTACGGATATTAGTAAAATGTTGATTTACTAATAATCGCAGTTTTGAGACTGCCCCATACGGCAATAAGGCAAAAAAGGAGTTTTAAATCCAGCATGGATGATGAATGGGCAATCTGATGGCACTTACATTTTTAAATACCCCCGACCCCCTCTTACAAAAGGGGGAGAAGGAAAGGATTATTTTATAAAAACTTACAGATTTGTTCAGGTTCTTTCTCCCCATCTATTTAGAAGGGGTCGGGGGGTGTACGGGTTTAATCCTTAACGCTAATTCAGCACTTATCGGGGCAGCCTCAAGAAAATTGGGCTCAGTCAACAGTCTATTAGTATTTTTTGTATATTATATTTTTATTTTAAAATTTTGAAATTGAGGCAAATATCAATGAAGTCAGATTCCGTGCTAACTAATAATGAATCCTTGATAAACCAGTATTTGGTTATTCAAATAGCTGATACTCATTATGCAATAAAGCTTAATCCAATCCGAGAAATAGTAATTATTCCTAATATCACGTCCGTGCCGGATTCTCCGAATTTTGTACGCGGCGTGATAAAACTAAGAAATAATATCATTACTTTGATTGACTCCCGCAAGCGGCTGGGCTTTCATTCTTTGGATGAAATAGACAAGGAAATGATTGATATGCTCAAGCATCGCGAGGAAGAACATATTAATTGGGTTCAAACATTATACGCCTCTCTTGAAACTGGCACTGAATTTACTTTAACGACTGACCCGCACGCTTGCGCCTTCGGCAAATGGTTTGATAATTACAAAACAACTAATATTGGCTTATCTGTCTATATCAAACAATTTGATTTGCCTCACAAACGAATACACTCAACCGCCAGCAAAGCTCTAACGGAGCTGAAATTAAACGGATTAGATCACGCCAAAAAAATTATAGCAGAAGTGAAAAACACAGATTTAAAGCAAATGATGCTATTATTTGAAGGCGTTCAAAAAGCTATCCGAGAGTCTCACCGAGAGCTCGCTATAGTCATTGAATCAAAAAACGGGCTAATTGCAATTGCAGCAGATAATGTATCCAATATCTTTACTTTTGACGAAGACCAACTCCAACAAACCGATATGGCTCAGCGGAATAAATTTATCGTCGGTTCAGTAAACAACAGCGGAGATGTTTATTTGCTCCTGGATTTAGATAAATTAGTAGATTATTAAAATTACCGAAAAGTATTTTTCAAAAACAGTACAGCTGAAAATATGCTTTAAATTAATTGCAACTAACAATCAATTTCGCCATGCCTTATTCGTCAAATTGTTTTTCTAACTCGATTGAAGGATAAGTTTATGAAATTTTACACTCGTTTGCTTTACATTGTTGTACTTTCGATGGTTTTCACTTCCTGCGTCTCAGTCAAAAAGGGGGAAAGCGTTATATTGCGAGATGCTGTACCACCGGCGGGTTACTCGCCTGTTTTCATCACCCAAGCCAAAGCATTCGAACCTGCGACTGTTACTAAGCCGGAACTCGAGATAAGTTGGATAGAAGCTAAGCAATTTGAATCCAATGTGAAATTCTTTCTACATTTGACAGAAGAGCAAAAAACATATCTTTTAGGAGCATCTGACAAAATTAACTCAAAATTCTGGTGTGGTGCTTATTTGACTTTCGAAGGCAAACGGCAGCCAGTTAATTTTAAATTATCAGAGATAAATAATTCAAGCCAAAGGAAAAACGCAGTCGCTATCGCTATGGATCACAGCGGCTCTATGGGCAACGAAAGAGCAAAAATTGTACAAGGGGCGATAAGTAAATTAATTGAAAACAAGCGAGACCAAGACGCTATGTCGCTTATTCGTTACGACCACCGAATAATCACCAAAGTCCCGCTGACTAACTCCAAGCAACAACTGCTCGCAAACAACCCACAGAACGGGCTCGAGGGCTTCAATGGCTTTACGGCTATTGTCGATGCTGCCGAAGAAGGAGTAAAACAATTGTCCGGCAAAGGCTACGATAATAATACACTCGTGATTTTCACCGACGGATTCGACAATAGTTCAAATTCCACACCGGACTCTCTAATCAATCATGCGCTTATGAAAAATGTGAAAATATTTGGTGTGGATTTCGGCGAAAATATAAATGAAGATTACGTCAAAAATCTTGCTCTCGGCACAGGCGGACGGTACAATAGGATTTACAATCGAAATGAATTTGACTTGTTGTTCCAAGATTTATATTATAGATTGAACAACGCTTACGTCTTAGAAGTAGAAACAGATTACTATGGACCGCATTTTATAGAAATAAACCTTTGCTTGCCAAATGATACTATCGTGGCAACGGCAAGTTTCGACAACACGCCAGACATAGGTCAAATAAGCCTCTTGGCAGTTAATTTTGATTTCAACAAATCGAGCATCAAGGGCGAATCCAAAAAATCTATTAATAAGCTTTTGAAATTAATGAAGCAACTACCAGCGAGCGAAGTAGAGCTTCGTGGGCACACTGATTCGCTTAACGCTACCGGCGACGCTAACTACAACATAAAACTTTCGCAAACCAGAGCAGACGCAGTAAGAGCAGAATTAATAAAAAACGGCATCGACCAAAAAAGAATAAAATCTATAGGCTTCGGAGACAGCCGTCCACTCGCGGATAATCAAACAGAGGAAGGGCGAAGTAAGAATAGGCGCACAGAATTTGTATTAATCAAAAAATAACAAAAATTTCAAAAAATTATTTATTATGATATATACTGATAATATTTAATTTATATACAATAATTCGTTGATATTTGCCTTATTATATAAATTAATATGATTATAAAAATAAATAGGTCTTGATATGATTAAATCCATTTTAGAAGGCGATTACTACGGCAAAAACGTTTTGGTCCGTGTTGATTTTAATGTTCCATTCGATAAAACTGGCGAAATTTCGGACGACACACGAGTCGAAATGACGCTTCCTACAATTGACTTCATTATCGATAACGGCGGCATTCCTATACTTATGTCTCATTTGGGGCGTCCGAAAGGAAAGCCCGACAAAAAATATACATTGAAACCTGTAGCTGAGCTTTTGGAAGACGTCTATGGCTATACAGTACTATTCGCCGGTGATTGCATTGGCGAGGAAACTGAAAAATTAGTGGCTTCGGCAGCGCCTGGCGAAGTAGTTTTGCTTGAAAACTTACGCTTTCATCCCGAAGAAGAAGCCAACGACCCTGAATTCGCCAAAAAGCTGGCTCGACTCGGCACCGTTTACGTCAATGATGCTTTTGGAGCAGCTCATCGCGCCCATGCAAGTACGGACGCCTTAGCTCGGCTTAACGAAGAGCGCTATGCTGGGTTTTTAATGAAGAATGAATTGAGCTTTTTAGGAGCAGCACTCGACGAGCCAAAGAAGCCTTTTGTCTCTGTTATGGGCGGAGCAAAAATTTCTGGAAAAATTGACGTTATCAATAATTTATTGGAAAAATGCGATTCAATATTAATCGGCGGCGGGATGATGTTTACCTTTTTCAAAGCAATGGGGCTGGAAATCGGCAAATCACTTCTCGAAGAAGATAAAGTAGAGCTTGCCAAAGAATTAATCGAAAAAGCTAAAAAATTAAACGTGGAATTAATTTTACCAACCGATGTGGTTTTAGCTGATAAATTTGATAACGAGAGCAACTTTGAAACTCGAAAATTCGATAATATACCAGCTGATAAAATCGGCATGGACATAGGCGAAGAGACACAAAAACTGTTCAGCGAAAAAATCATAAATGCCAAAACTGTTGTTTGGAACGGACCGATGGGCGTTTTTGAAATGTCGAATTTTGCCAGCGGAACTCTTGCGATTGCCAAAGCACTTGCCGAAGCTACGAGCAAAGGCGCTACAACAATTGTAGGTGGCGGCGACTCGGCGGCAGCAATTAACATGCTCGGTTACGAGGACAAAGTCTCGCACGTTTCCACAGGCGGGGGCGCTTCGCTTGAATTTTTAGAAGGGAAAAAACTTCCGGGCGTAGAAGCATTAGAAATGTAGTGTTTATTAATTTCAGAAAATATGAAAATAAGTTATAAATCTGTTTTGCTTATATCGGGCATTGTGGCAATTGTATTGTTTTTTTCAATTTGGGCATTTCGTTTGCAAAAAGAAACTGACGACGTGACTTCACCGGTGGTGTACGACACATTAATTCTGCCCTATTCGCAGGCAATTTCTGATGCGAATTATCAATATGCCTACGATGAATTTACTACAGAAAAATATAAATTGAAACATTCATTTGAAGAATTCAAACTTGCCCAGCTAGAAAATAGAAAATATTTCGGATCACTTGATTCGATGAGGCTTACCAGCGGAATATTTGTATTTTCCAAGGATATTGACCGGCTGTGGGTCTATCGTGGCACTATAAGCTATTTTGCAGAAAAAAAAGATACAAAATTTGCTGTAGATGTAGTTAAAGTAGATGGGAAATTCAAGATAAGTCAGACTTATCCGAGCCAACTGACAATCCGAGCTTCTGCTCCGCAGATTTTTTGATTTAAGAGTTTGTTAATTTACTCAACATCGCTTTTTTGTCATTCCCGCGTATGCGGGAAAACATTGTTTTTCAGTTACTTGAAAATATATGGATTCCCGCCTTCGCGGGAATGACAAGTAAATTGGACTTTATCAACAGTCTATTAAATGAAATCAAATATAAAAATTTCGGCATTATCCGCTTGACAATTTCAAGCCGATAATGCCGATTATTATAAAAGTAACAGAAAGTATTCTGAAAAATGTTACCGGATCTTTAAAATACAAGATACCTAATACAAATGCTCCGACCGCTCCTATTCCCGTCCAAACTGCATAAGCAGTTCCAATTGAAATATATTTTTGCGATAGCCACAAAAAATAAAGGCTGAGCGCCATAGAAACCGTGCTGAAAACGAGCCAGACCCATTTTTGCGATGACTCTTGCGACATCTTAAAACCCAGGGGCCAGCCTATCTCGAAAAGCCCGGCAATAAATAAAAACAACCAACCCATAAATATTCTCTAAAATAATTATAAATTACCGTCAAGCAAATATGCTTTTATAAAATCATCAAGATCGCCGTCCATTACGGCGTGGATATCAGTTCGCTTTGTTTCGGTACGATGGTCATTTACCATTGTGTAAGGCTGAAAAACATAAGAACGAATTTGGCTACCCCATTCGATTTTCTTTTTCGTTCCTTCGACAACTGACTTAGCCGCGTCTTCTTCCTCGCGTCTTTTTTGGTAAAGCCGCGATTTCAACATTTTCATAGCCAACTCGCGATTTTGGAATTGCGAGCGCTCTTGCTGGCAAGCCACAACGATACCCGAGGGCGTATGTCGTAGCCTGACGGCTGTTTCCACTTTGTTCACATTTTGTCCGCCTTTGCCACCTGCTCGAAATGTATCCATTTCTATATCGACAGGATTAATTTCAATTTCAACATCATCATCGACTTCGGCATAGACATAGACCGAAGCGAAGGATGTATGGCGACGAGCATTGGAATCAAAAGGAGAAATTCTAACCAGCCGATGGACGCCGCTCTCAGCTTTTAAGTAGCCGTAGGCAAACTTTCCAGCAATTTCGAGAGTAGCGGATTTTATGCCCGCGCCGTCGCCTTCGAGTTCATCGACAAGGTAAACCTTGTAGTTGTGCCTTTCGCCCCAGCGAGTGTACATGCGCATGAGCATTTCAGCCCAATCTTGGGCTTCGGTGCCGCCTGCGCCGGAGTGAATAGTGAGTAGTGCAGTTCTATAGTCGTCCTCTCCTGAAAGCATATTGCGCATTTCGAGGGCTGCTACAGCTTTTTCGGCATGCTCAATTTCTGAGTTTAGTTCGTCTTCGAGCGAGGAATCATCGGCTTCATTTGCAAGTTCCCAAAGCGTGAAGGGATTCTCGACCTTTGATATTGCTTCACCGAAAACGTCCACCCATTCTTTGAATTCCGATAATTGCTTCATTACGATTTTGGCATTTGCTTGATCAGTCCAAAAGCCGTCTTCCTCGCTTTGAGATTTCATTTTGATTAATTCTTTTTCTTTGACATCAATGTCAAAGAAACCTCCGTAAATTTTCCAAACGAAGAGACATATCGTCAATTTTAATTTTCTGTGGTTCGAACATTTTTTTTGTCTAAATTAATAAAGTGTGAAAAAATATCGTAAAAAGCAGTCAAATCATAATTATTAAATTAATATAATAACCGCTTCATATCAAATAACTCAAATCAAATAAAATTTACAAAATTTTGTAAACCGGTCCTTTTAAAGTAAGCTTGCTTTCGATAAGCTCAATTTTGTAGGAATCAATCGCATCGAATTCATATTGAGAATATTGCTTTAGCAAAAATTTGAAGTCATTCGTCGAACTTTTCAGCCGTAATAAAGTAATATGTGGCATAAAATCCCTCGCCTCCCACTCGAAACCTAATTCGGACAATCGGGCGTCTATGAGCTGTGAATTTTTGTAAAGCGTTTTATCTTTGTTTTCAATTCCAGCATATAATATACGCGGCACTCCCGATTTTGGCAAAACCGACAAACCTTTTACGATTAATTGACTTTGCTCCGGCAAAAGCAAATCCTTCAAACTATCTTTTATTTGAGGTATTTTTTCTTTATCTACATCGCCGAGGTATTTTATCGTAAAGTGCAAGTTATTTAGTTCTACCCATTTACCGAAAGTCGCTTTGTCAAATTCTTTCTTTATCTTCTGTATTTTATTCTTAATTATATCGCTATCTATTAAAACGCCTAAAAATAATCTTTTTTGTTGCATTCAAATTCTAATATCAAAAAAACATATCTAATTCATATTTAAACGTATATATAGCTCTTCAATTTTATTTTTACTTTGTTGCATATAAATAAAACAAATATTCAGGCGTCTTTATTCTTTTAACCTTTCCACGGGAATACTATGAAAATAAAAATATTTGCCGTAATGATAGTACTCATTGCAGCAACAGCATTCAATCTACATGCAGAAGATGCTTTAAAAAAAGCTACAATCAAATCGTCCGTATGGTGCGAAACTTGCGAAAAAGCAATCCACAAAGGATTAGATAATATAGATGGCGTCAAAGATGTTTCAATAAATTTGGAAAAGAAAGAAATTTACGTTACTTTCGACGAATCCAAAACATCGCTTGAATTCATCCGCAAAACAATTTCCAATATCGGATACGACGCCGACGACGTAAAAGCAAATCCACGATCTTACCGTCGCTTGCCAAAATGCTGCAAAAATCCTGAGGACAGGAAATAATTTCCTGCATATCTAAAAAAAGGGGCTGCATCGTAATGATTCAGCCCCTTTTTTTTATCATTTATCTTACATCATCTTTTTGTGCAATGGGAATTTTGCGGTATATTCTTTGATTTCCAAAGCAATTTTCTTATGCATATCAGCGTTGTCGATATTCATCAAAACCTTGTCAATCATATCAGCAGTAAAGACAAAATCAGCTTCTTTGAATCCGCGAGTAGTTAAAGCAGGCGTACCCAGACGGATACCTGAGGTAATAAATGGCGACTCGGTGTCGTAAGGCACAGCATTTTTGTTGCAAGTGATTCCAGCTTCGTCCAAAGCGAGTTGTGCTTTTTTGCCAGTAAGCCCTTTATTCCTTAAATCTACAAGCATCAGGTGGTTATCAGTACCACCGCTGGTCAAATTATATCCTTTATTAATCAAAGCCTCTGCAAATGCTTTTGAATTTGAAAGTACTTGGCGGATATACATATCGAATTCATCTGTCAAACATTCTCCGAAAGCAACACCTTTAGCGGCGATGACATGCATTAGCGGTCCACCTTGAATGCCCGGCATAACCCATGAATCGATTATCTCGCTCATTTTCTTGGTTCTGCCAGACTTTGGTGCAACTATGCCGAAAGGATTATCAAAATCTTTGCCCAAAATAATCATACCGCCACGTGGGCCGCGAAGCGTTTTGTGCGTCGTCGAAGCAACGACATGGCAATGTGGCACTGGGTTTGTCAAATAGCCTTTTGCTATAATTCCCGCTGGATGCGCAATATCTGCAAACAAGAAAGCACCAACCATATCGGCTATTTCACGGAACCGTTTGAAATCTATATCTCGTGGATAAGCGGAAGCGCCGACTGTGATGAGCTTTGGTTTGTGCTGCTTGGCAAGGCTTTCTACTTTGTCATAATCAATTAGCCCAGTTTCTGGACTTAATTCGTAAGGAATAAAATTAAAAAACTTGCCCGAGAAATTCACAGGCGAGCCATGAGTTAAATGCCCGCCGTGAGCTAAGCTAAGGCCCATTACTGTGTCGCCCGGCTTTATAAATGAATGATAAACCGCCATATTGGCGCTCGAGCCGCTGTGTGGTTGGACGTTGGCATATTCGGCACCGAATAATTTTTTTAGTCTGTCGCGGGCTATGTTTTCAGCTACGTCCACCCATTCGCAACCGCCATAGTAGCGATTGCCGGGATAGCCTTCGGCGTATTTATTGGTTAGGACTGAGCCTTGAGTTTCCATAACGGCTTCAGAAGTGAAATTCTCGCTTGCAATTAGTTCAAGTTTTTCAGTTTGTCTTTGAAGTTCATTGACTAATGCTGACCAAATTTCGGGATCATTTTTTTTGACTATATCGTACATTTTAAACCTATAAGTTATTTTGTTTAGTGATAAATATGAAACAATTTTTGAAACAAAAATATATATAAATTAAGCAATATTATCCAAATTTGAAAACAATATTTTCCATTTCTAATTGATAAATACTCAAAAGCGAGAAAATAGGCTGTAAATAGAAAATAAATATATAATCGGTAGGTACAGAAAAATAGTAAGCTCCCCCAATGTGCATATTATTGGATTTCCGGAATTTTCTTATTTTTACATAGAATGGTTAATCCTTGTTTGTTTAATAGCTACAAAATAAACCAAGAGAGTGGTATATTTTATTACTCTACTTAATATTTTTGTCGGACAATAGTGAAATATTTATAGTTTGTAAAAAAAAATTAAATGTCATGTGAAAAAAAAACTTTTAATAATTCCGATAATTTCTTATTTTTACAGTTCTTATATTTACAATTTAAAAATATTTTTGGAGTTTTCTTAATGAGATTACTTATTGTAGCAATACTTATGGTTGGTTTGTCTCTTTCGGCAACAGCTCAAAAACCTGACAAAGCAGCTAAATCAACGAATCCTGCAACTATCGAACTCAAAACATTTGAAGATTCCGTTGCTTACGCAATCGGCATCAATGTTGGCAATAGTTTGCTTAAAGATGATTTATTATTGGATGTGGATATTATAAAAGCTGGTCTTAATGATGTCCTCTATACAAAAAAAGAAAAACTTTCTAAAGAAGAATTAGATAGAGTATTCCAAGCTTTCAGCGCACAAATTCAGGAAAAACAAATGCAAAAACAAGCTCAAGAAGGAACCAAAAATCTTCTAAAAGGCAGAAATTTCATGGAAGAAAACAAGAAAAAACCTGGCGTCAAAGTAACGCCAAGTGGACTGCAATATGAAGTAATTACAGATGGCACAGGCGCTAAACCTGTCGCCACCGATAAAGTAAAAGTTCATTATGTAGGCACCCTGCTTGATGGCTCGAAATTTGACAGCTCAGTCGATAGAGGCGAACCGGTTACTTTCCCCTTAGGCAACGTTATCAAAGGTTGGACAGAAGGCTTGCAACTTATGCCAGTCGGTTCAAAATACCGCTTCTTTATACCGGCTGACTTAGGCTACGGCGAACGCGGCGCTCCGGGCGGGCAAATCGGTCCTAACGAAACACTTATTTTTGAAGTAGAACTTATTAATATTGAACAATAATATTAATAAAAATCTTACAGCAAAAAATATAAAACCTCCGTTCAAAGACTTTGGACGGAGGTTTTTTTATTTTTTAACATTTAAAATTTAATTATTGAAATTATATATTCAATTGCAACTAACTTAATGGTTATATCGTATATATTAGCAGACTAAATTGTCAATGATATAATATAAATTGGATTACGATTGAATATTCTTTATAAAGATTTTTGGGACAGTAAGCCTAACTTGTTTAGGGTTATTATTGTTATATTAAGCACAATCTTTTTGTTTGTCAGCTTATGGATTGTTTACTCAAGTATTTCTATGCCGACAGACGAGAATGTCTTTGCCGATCCAATTTCAAAATATTATGTTACTCAAGCTATTGATACAAAATCACTTAAAGATAATAAGTTAATTAAAGACAAAATTCACAAAGGCGATTTGATTGTCAAAATAAACAATAAGAATCCAGATTCTCTCTGGAACGCCAATTTCCCTCTGAATTTTACAAAAGACACTGCTCGCATTACTTTGCAGGTTGCCTGCATTCATAGAAAAGCGATAGAAAACCATATTGTAAATAAATCGATTTTAGAAAAAAAGTTTTTCGTAAAACTTAAATCCGGCGTACTTGTAATCAGCGTAAACGAAGGCGGAGCCTCCGACAGAGCAGGCTTGAAAGTCGGGGATATCATAATCAAAATAAATGGAAAGACTTTTTCCTCTGCTCTGGATGCCGATTTGATAATGCGAAATCTTAAAACCGATGCCGATTTTGATTATCAGATACTTAGAAACGGAAAAATTCTTGATTTGAAAATCAGGCTCGCCAAGTACGGAATTTCGTTTTCTCTGTTTTTCTTCTTTTTGTCCGGTATATTCATGATGGCGACGGGTTTGTTTTTGGGTGTACTTAGACCTAAATTAATCGCAGCGAGGCTTACATCATTGGCACTTCTATTTGTAGGCTTTTCGATAACCGGCAGGATAAACCCGACGATGCACTTGTTAATCAGCAATCCGCACCTTTTTGATTTGATGCTCGTAATTACTAACGCTGTATTTATTTTTAGTTTCCCCATCTTTATTCATAGCACATATTATTTCCCGGTAGAGAAAAGTCCTGAGTTTCTAAAGAAAAAATGGATTGTTTTCTTTCCTTACATCTTTTCAAGCATAATTTTCATATTGGCAGTCTATGCTATTTTCAGTAAGGATATGCCGTCATCCTTTTCGACGTACATTACATTGGGTATGATTTCGGGGTTTATAGTTTTTTTAATTGTTTTAACTCGAATCTCTAAAATTACAAACAAAAATGATAAGCGCATTAGCCGCCCTATTTACTATACATTGTATATTAATCTATGTTCCTTGGGAATAATGGCGCTGATCTCGGGTCTGGGCTTTCAAAGTATATATCTCAGTTATTTGAATTTACTTATTTTGCTCATTCCTGCGGCTTACTTATATACAATCGCAAGGTATCGCTTGCTGGATTTGAATTTCAGGCTCAAAAAAAACAATCAGTATTTACTTTTGACAAGTGTTTGGCGGCTTTGGGTGCTATTTTTATTTTTTGCCTGCGTTTGGCTTTTCTCTCATTTGCATGTGCAACTGCCTAATATTCATTTTACTGGTCGAGCGATTGAAGTTCTGGCAAATCCTATGAAGCCTGAATATGTGAATTTTTATAATTCGTTTATTGCTATTATTCTTAGTCTTGCCTTAGCTTTTGTTGCAATTTATATTTATCGAAAAGGTATTTCTTTTTTCAATAAGAAATATTTTCGACCAAAATTTGATTACAAGCAAACAACATCTCAAATAATTTCTGTTATCGAAAAAAACTATGCGCTCGATAATTTGTTAATGGAAATTGTTCAGAAACTAAAAGAAACAATGCTGCTTACCAAAGCTGGAATTATTATATACAACGCCGATGCAAAAGGGCTAAATCAATATTACAGCAATTTAAATGATACCAGTTTTGAGCTGGCAATTGCAAATAACATCATTTTACTGAATGAAGCAACATCACAAATTGCTGGCAATTTCCGCACCGAATATCTGCCTTATGAGCTTAAAAGCCTACTACTACAAGAAGATTTTTCTATGATTTTGCCCATTCAATCCAAAGGTAACTCGATGGGCGCTGTGTTTATTGGCGAAAAGCTCTCGCAAACGCCAATTAATAATGAAGATTTGGCTTTCTTGCAGTCATTTTTGGCGCAGGTGATAATCGCTATAGAAAATGCTAAACTTTACGAAGAATTAGCTAAAAAAGAAAGAATGAAGCACGAACTCGAGTTAGCTCGCAATATACAAGCTGCTTCGTTGCCAAAGTTCCATCCCAAAGTAAAAGGGCTGGACATCGCATCAGTTTCAATACCAGCATTTGAAGTCGGCGGCGATTTCTTTGATTATTTAAACGACAGCGATGACGAAATAATGATTGTCATCGGCGACGTCAGCGGCAAGGGAGCCTCGGCTGCTTTATATATGTCGAAAGTGCAGGGAATAATGCGGACGCTCGCTGAATTTAAGCTAAGTACTAAAGAAATACTTTCTCGAGCAAATAATCTGCTGTATAGAAATATTGAAAAAAAATCTTTTATCTCTGCTTTGGCAGCTCGTATAGATATGAAAAAGAATAGGATTACACTTTCGAGAGCCGGACATTTACCGCTGTTGGTTTATAGAGCCGAAAGCCGAAAAGTAGTAGAAATTAAGCCGAAAGGAATGATATTAGGCGCTGCGAAGGATAGTTTTTTCAGAACAAATACTGAGGAATTTATCAGCGATTTCCAAAGCGGAGATATTTTTTTATTTGCAACCGACGGAGTTGTCGAAGCTCATCGGGCGCAAGATGAATTTGGAATTGACAGGCTGAAAGCTCTTGTGTCGCATTTCAAGGCACTCGGAGCAGCGGATTTGATGAATGAAATTATCAAAGAAATTGATGCTTTCCGTGATGACAGCTATATCGCAGACGATTTAACTTTGGTAGTTGTTAAAGTTTCTTGATAATTAATTTTTTTTGTGTTATATTTAAAAATGTATTTTATACAAACTGGTAAGATTATAGTATGAAAATGTGGCTTATAAGCATTCTATTTTTGGCGTCTTTGTTGAGTGTATTTTCGCAAAACAAGGATAAATTCCAAATAGAAAGTCAAAACGGCGCCCTCATAATTAAAAATTATGACATTTTCACTAATTGCGGTTCTAAATTCGATGCCACTGTTCTCGTTGAAAAAAATAAAATCTATGCAACCCAAACCGATATTTCACCTCAAAAACTCCGCTGCAACTGCTCTATGGATTTAGAAATAACAATCAATCAAAT
>JBBRJR010000037.1:0-14371 GCA_038218865.1 Kapaibacterium sp. (SeqCode)
TTTTGTTTTTCATTCCTCTTTGGAAGTAATATAAAAAAAAATAATTTTAAAGTCAAATATTTTTTTTCATTATTATGAAGCAATTTCTTGTTTACTTTTCAAAGTAATTATTATTTGTTAATCTTTTAACGTCAATATTTATATTAATATTATAATTACATTATTTACTTTTCATATTTTTTTCATTTATTAAATTATGAATATTTAGTTGAATATGACATTAAACGGCTATTTGTTAGAACTTTCAGGGAGGTTAAAATTAAAAAAAGCCTGCCTTTTTGGGGGCAGACTTTTTGAATTATTATTTTTCTTTTTATTGCTTAAATTCAAATAATTAATGAATTTTTCAAAAAAACTTTTTTTTTATTTTTAATAATATTTTATACCAAAGAGTTACTCAAATTATAGAATTGGCACTCTTCGTGGCGACAGGTGCGGTTCCTCAGCGAAAACGTGCACTTTGCGTCAGAAAGTGGCAAATCAATAGCAAATTTGTCATTAAGAAAGGCTACTGCGGCTTCTATTGATAAATATGTGTCGCGTTTGCAGCAACGGGGTCCGCCACTTTCAGCAACTCGCTTTATGCTTTCGGCGACTATTTGATTGCTGAGCGACCACTCGTCCTCGTCTTGCAGCTCGTGATTTAAGTATGTGCTTATGAAAACGCCTGTGCCGATAGCTGCTCCGCAGGTATTTAGCTCGTAGGAACAAACTCGCGGAGTTTCTCGCTCGGCTCGGCGTTCGATTTTCTCGAGCTTATCGGCGAGCGAGCCTTCGAGGACGTTTAAGTTATGAACGCAGGTGGTCAGCACAGCCGGCACGATGAAATGATGCTCGGCTCCGTGCATTCGTATTAGTGGGGAGTTCATTATTTCGACGGCAAGCTCAATTGGGTTAATGCCCTTGTATTTCATGCACATAGATTTGACGTACTGATTCGGCGTCATCGCCAAGCAATCCGAGCAGATGCAGTGGAAGTTCTCGCATTCGACGGGAATTGATTTGATTTGTCCGCAAAAATCGCAGCGGCGGTCATGCATTTCGCTTAAGCGATGGGTTTCCTCGCCGCAAAGTATGCAGGTGTTTTTTTCGAGATGTCCTAAGGTTTTTAGTTCAGTCATTACTAACTCGCTATATTATATTTGACTTTATATCGTAATTACATGAATAATGAATAAAAAGAGGCAATATTATTGTAATAGTAGCAAAAAAAGATGAAAAGAGGGGGCTGCTTCGCGGTTTTCAGTTACCAGTTGTCGGTTGTCGGTTTCCAGTTTTCGGTAAAGACAGAAAGAAAGGCTGTAGGCGTTGGGGCGAACGGCGGTTCGCTTGAAAGCCGTAGGGGGTTGTCTCATATGTCATGTTTTTGTGATAATAGACAGACGAGGACGTCTGTCCTACCAATATTTCAAGGAGTTAGTAGGACAAACGTCCTCGTCTGTTATTTATTTATTACTTATGAGACAACCTCAACTCCGAAGGATTTGAATTAAGATAAATGCCATACTTACATCTGTTTAATTAACTTCTGCAAGGCTCGCTTCCGCGAGCCTTTGAAAGTATAAATATTAATAGCCGATAGTTATAGACATTTAACTCCTTCGGAGTAAAGGAAATAGGCAGTAGGAAGAAAGGCTTTTGGCGATAAGGAACCAGAAGAAATAATTTTATAATTTGTTGTATATCATCCACTTCTTCCTCCCTCTCCAATTTGGAGAGGGCTGGGGTGAGGTTCTTCGGTTATCATTCGTAATTCGTAATTGAAAAGCCTGCTTTCTTCCCTGTCGCCTACCATCTGTCACCTGTCACCTATCGAACTTTTTTTATCAGTATAATATTATTTATTCTTTGTTTGTTAGATTTATTTTGCTTAATTTTGAATTATAAATGTTGATAAAAGGGGCAAGAGAATGAGAACGAACGTCAAGAAAGTTGTTTATACTAACAGAGCGAAATGCCGCGACTGTTACCGTTGCATTCGGGTATGTCCTGTCAAAGCTATCGAGATGAAGGACGGTCAAGCGTCTGTTTTAGAAGAGCTTTGCATAGATTGTGGCACTTGCATAGCGAATTGTCCGCAGCAAGCAAAAACTTATCGCCGCGACTTTGCCGAGCTAAAGGAACTGCTCGCATCTTAAAACAAGTCTTGGGCAAAGATTGTGCTGTCGTCTTCGTCGGTCCATGCGTTGCCAAAAAAGCTGAAGCCTCTCGTGATGAGTACTCTGGGCTCCTATATTGCGTAATTACGTTCGAGGAGTTGAATGAATTGCTGAGAGAAGAAAATATAAATTTGGGAGAACTTGAAAAGGGCGGGTTCGACATTCTATCTGCGGACGTCGCTAAATTCTATCCATTGGAAGGTGGGCTTTTGAAAGCTGCCGACATGCAAAATGGAATAAAAGACGAAGAATTTATCATTGCCAGCGGTTTTGGAGACGTTTCCGAAGCTTTGGAGCATACCAAGCGTATATATAATGATAATTGCATCGCGAAAAGTAAAAAAATAATAGAGCCACTATTTTGCAGTAAGGGCTGCCTTATGGGACCCGGCTCGGGCAGCACATTAAATTATTACGACAAGCGGGAAAATCTATTAAATTATATTGACAATTCCATAAAAGAAACAGATAACACTGATAATAAGTATATGGAAGACACTATTCGTCAGTATACGTCGCAATCAATTGCTTATAGTACTGTTTTTTCTTTAAATAAAATAGTAAAAAATGGAGAATTTTCTGAAGAGGAGATTCGAGAGGTTTTAGAAAAGACGGGCAATGCCGAAGAAGCGGACCAGCTAAACTGCCAAGCTTGCGGTTATGCTTCTTGTCGCGAAAAAGCTATAGCCGTTTTGGGTGGGATGGCTGAGATTGAGATGTGTCTTCCGTATATGCGACGTCGAGCGGAAATGCGTGGCGACAAGATAATCGAATCCAGCCCGAACGGGATAGTTATTATAGATGAGGATTTCAAGATTATATCGATGAATCAAGCCTTTATGAAATATTTCGTGTGCACGCCTTCACTTTTGGGCAAGCCGATATCCTATTTGATGGATCCGGAGCCATTTGTGCATTTGTCGCTCAATAAATTAGAAACGTATGAAATCGACGTTAAACACAACAAAAATTGTCTGGTATGTCATGAATTAATATATCGCTTGGAAAAGGAAAACCAATACGTAGGCGTTTTTGTTAATATTACCAAAAATATATCGACCAAAAAAGAGCTGAGCGAGCTAAGGCAAAACACGCTAAATCAAGCCAAAGAGCTTTTGAAGCATCAAATTACGATGGCACAAAATATTGCTAAGCTTTTGGGTGAAAGTACCGCTCGTGGCGAAGGATTAGTCGAAGAGATACTGCATTTTGCCGATGAGGAACAAACATCGCATGTTATTGAAAATCGAGACAAAAAGGATTGGCTATGGGATATGTACACGTCGAAATAGAAGCAAGCCAAACGACAAAGAGGCGCAACAGCTCTTGTGGGGATGTTTTTTTAGTCGAAAGGAAAGAAAATTCCACGGTGATAATCTTAGCTGATGGCTTGGGCAGTGGCGTAAAGGCAAATATATACGCTACGCTTTGCGTGGCACGCTTGCAAGAGCTCCTGCAGCAAGGCTTTTCCATTCGCAAAGCTTTTCTAACAGTTGCTATAACTATGGACGAAGCGGCTAAAAGCAACCTGCCGTACGCAGTATTTTCAATTGCTCGCATATTAAACGACGGGCTATCGGTGGTATTGAGCTACGAGATGCCGCCGCCAATATTAATATCCAAAGGCAGCGCAACAATTTTGCAGCAAAGGACAGCCACCGCCGACGAAATAACTATAAAAGAGTCCAACTATCGCTTAGAAACAGGCGACGGCATATTATTGGTTTCCGACGGCGCCACGCAAGCTGGCATAGGGGCAAGAATGCCCGAAGGTTTAGGCAGCAAGGGCTTATGTAATTTAGCGGTACAAATCTTAAAAAGCCAAAACTGCTTAAAAGATTTGCCGCTCAGGCTCAGCACAAGAATTTCGCTTGTCAGCAAGGATAGCAACGAGGACGACGTTAGCTTAGTTTTGGCGTTCACTCGCGTAGGACGCGTTGCGAATGTACTAACCGGTCCTCCACTTTTGCAAACCAGCGATAGAGATTATGCCAAATATTTTTTACAAAGCGAGGGAACTAAGATAATTTGCGGTGGAACGTCATCGAATATCATTGCCGATAGTTTACATAAGGAAATAAAAGTGGATACGACCTACGCAAATCACTTTACGCCGCCAAAGCTATCGCTCGAAGGAATAGATTTGGTAACCGAAGGCGCCTTGACGCTTAATCAGCTGTATAATATAATTGATGAAAATAGAGATGAGATGGACGAATTCAATCCCGTTACCGAGCTTTACGATTACATGATGAATGCCGATAAAATTGTTTTTTTTGTAGGAGCAGCACGCAATCCCGCCGCAGACAAATTGCAATTCGTTCAGCAGGGCATACTTACGCGAAACAAGATACTTCCACTTTTGCAAGAAAAGCTAAAAAGCATGGGCAAAGTAGTAGCCGAAGAGAAAGAAACTTGGTAGGGTAGATAAGATTGGCAAAATGAATTTTGACAGTATATTATAATTAATATAATTTTAATTTAAAATTTTTTATTGTTTTAATTGATTATTTTTATTAATTTAATCCTAATAACATTTTTCCAAAATATAAAAAGGGATTTTTTTATGAAAAACCGTTTTTACGCACTTTTATTATTTACATTTTTTTCGTTTTTTGTAGTCTCTTGTTCTTCTATTTTTAATGGAAGTAAAGATAGGGTAAAGGTTAATTCTACCCCAAACGAAGCCCGCATATTTGTTAATGGATTGGAAGTCGGCAAAACGCCAGCTATACTTGAGTTAAAGCGTGGAGAAAAGCACATCATTGAAGTGAAAAAGGAAGGTTTCCAAACGTTTCATGTAGAAACAACCAAGGATATAACTGGCTGGTTCTGGGGCAATTTGCTGTGTGGTGGCGTTATAGGAATTATAATCGATTTAGCTACGGGCAACGCCTACGACGTTTCACCGAGTACGATAAATGCCACACTCGATAAAACGACAGGAATGGTCGAGCAATATCAAATGGAAGAATTTGGCTCCATTCAGCTATTCGACCGAGAGGGCAATCAAATAGCGAATGTTACTGTAAATTGGAAATAAAATTGAATAAGCGATTTGTTATATTTTTGTTTTTATTTTCAGTAAATCAATTAATTGGGCAATCTTTCTTGGGCGAATCAAGCAAGATTGCCTTTTCTTTTTACGATAAAGTTGTTTCCCCCGTTAAGTCCACTGCCAGCGCCTGCCAGTTTTATCCCTCGTGCAGCGAATATTCTCGGCAAGCTATAAAAATGTACGGCTTTTCAACCGGTATGGCTCTTACATGCGACAGATTTATGCGGTGCAGTGGCGGCCACACCAGCGACAGGCGGTATCCGAACTTTGGAAATTTATATTTTGATCCGCCAGAAAACAATTATGTAGCCGGCGAGGGCAATTTATGGACAACTTCAAGTAATATTAATTATTTACCAAACGTTAGATTTAAAGATGAATTATCAGCCAGTTATTTTGAATTAGACTCGTCTATCAGTAATTTAAGTTTTGATAATCTGGCAAATGAAGATTTTCAGTTTGAAAAAAGTTTATTCAAAGAAACAGATTATAATTCCTCGATTTTGGAATTAAAAAGGAAAAGATTCAAAGCAACTGACAGTATTTTACTTAACAAAATTGATTTATTGATTGCCGCGAATTATTTTTCATTGGGAAGAACTGATAAAACAACAGATATTGTGTTATCTTTAAGTGAAAGAATAAATGTTTTCGATAGAGATTTTTTCTATTTTCGATATGTTCTAGCCGACCAGAGGCAAATGTACGCATGGAGCAGCAATTATTGTCGAAGTGCTTTCGAGCAAACAAATGATTCTTCACTTGCAAAATTTTTGCTTTATGTTGAATTTAAACGTGAAAATTTTTCTGAGTGTATTAAAGTGGCGGACGACTTTGTGCAATATAATCCTAATCTCAAAATAGCCTACAGCAATGCAATTGGCAGATACAGCAGCGGTTCTTATAAATCGCCATTTTTAGCAGGGCTTATGAGTACCGTTTTGCCGGGCAGCGGATATGTTTATGCCGGCTCGCTGAAAGAGGGTTTGTCGGCTTTCTTGGTAAACGGGCTTTTGGGTGCGGGGATTTATGCGTTGTTCAAAAATGACAATGTCGGCTCAGGTATATTGCTTTCAGCTGTATCGGCTTCCTTTTATTTCGGAAATATAATTGGTTCGGTAAATTCTGCGAAATTATCCAACCAGCAGCAAATAGATATTATTCATAAAACAATGAGAAGCGAATTGGAATTGGACTATTACTACTCCACTTCTTTTTTGTATTCTTTGTTTGACTAATCCCTCCCCTCAAAATCCCTCTGCCCTGTACCTTTCTAAAAAATCTCGTACGACTGGGTCTGTCGATTTTTCAAACTCTTCTGTCGAGCCTGTGAAATGCACTTTGCCGTCGTCGAGCATAGCCAAATTGTCCGCAATTTTCGAGACAGAAAACATATCGTGAGTGATGACGATAGACGTAACGTTCAGCTTATCAGCCAAATCTGCAATAAGCAAATCGATCTGCTCGGAAGTAACAGGATCCAAGCCCGTCGTCGGCTCGTCGTAAAACACATATTCGGGATTGCCCACCAAAGCCCGTGCTACGCCTACTCTTTTCCTCATGCCGCCGGACAAATCAGACGGCTTTCTTTCTCTTAACGATTCCCATTCTTTTTGAAAAAACGAAGTATCGTTCTCCGAAATATTGGGCAAAAGACCAACGGCTGAAAGTACCCGTTTTCCCTCACTTTCGAGGTAAACCGTACTTCGCTCGCCATGCTCATAAAGCCCGATAACGACATTATCGAAAATATTGTAGGAATCAAACAGTGCAGCCCCTTGGAAAACGAAGCCGAATTTTCGCCGCAACTTAAAAAGTTCCTTTTGGTTCAAACTCGAAATAATTTTGCCGTCTATCTCGATTTGTCCTTCGTCGGGCGTCAGCAAGCCGACTATATTTTTAATCAAAACGCTTTTGCCACAGCCCGATTTGCCGATAATGCAAAAAGTGTCGCCCGTCGGTATTTCAAGCGAAACGCCCGAAAGAACTTTTTTGGGCCCGAAAGATTTATGTACATTTTGTATATTTATCATAATTTATTTCTATAAATAAAAAAAGCAAATTAAATATTTTTTATCAATTATTTTAACAATATTTGAAAATACACAAATTAAACGCGCCGCCACGAAACGCTATAATAATTATATACCAAGCTCTAAGTTTAGTTTTGTTATCCAATTACTATGCTCGGTGCCTGTTTTCATATACTCCAAATTATTCAGTGTTTGCTCCAATTGGATTTTTGCTCTGTGCTTATGTATATAATATGTTATAACTGCCGTATTATGTTGATTCCAAAATAATTCTACATTTTTGAGCGATTCACTTGGCGAAACTACCGCCACGCGAGCGCCTATTTCTATATTATTATTAAATAAATATGCGATTTGCCCCATATATCCTTTGCCAATCAAAACGGCTGCAAAGTCGCCAGCGCTCGAAGTAGTTATAGGGTCTTTCGCGTTACGTTCCGCATATTCGGCATAAGCAGAAAAGCCGTTGTACTTGAAAAGTAGGTCAGTCAGTAAAACGTCCATATCGCGAGGCGAATAAAGGCTTTCGCCAACTTGCCCGCGAGTTCGGTTAGCTTTTTTATTCTTTGAATACGTAACGCCCAGCGATAGTTTCGGCTTTGTCTCTCGTGCAAGGTCGGACTCGAAATAATCACCGCCGCCTGTAAATTTCCCGAATGGAAGTATTTCAAAGCGTCCCGTATAAGCCAAATATGGTTGCGACATTTTTGGGGCATTGCGTCCGTCGCCAGTAGAAACGGCAGCTTGCAAATTTACGCCAACTTTAGCTATTTCAGTTTTATATGCAGCATGCAAGCCAAAATCTCTATCGAGCGAAAAACTGGAATTGACAATCGAGCGGTCAGCAAATTGCAGGTCGCCGGAGGACATTACATATTGGCGATTGCCCGGCAATTTCGTTTGCCCCAAGCCGAGGCACAAATTATCTGAGAAGTTCCAGTAAACGACGGCATCTAAAATAGGATTTTGGGACGAACCCGCTCCTTGATCCAAATCGCTGCGGGAAAAGCCAAATTGGAAATTGAAAGTAAGTCTCGGGTCGTAGAGCGAGCCGCCAAAACGAAGTCTTGCGCGGCGAATACCGAAATCGATGTATTTTGCAGTTAAATCCTTATCTGATTCCGACGATAGCGTCATCGTGTTTTGGATACGAAATCGCATAGTTACTTTAGAAGTACTATCAGAACTGGCAAAAATAATTCCCTTGTCGTTGAAATCAAATCCTGCGGCTGAGTGAGTTGCTTGTGAAAACATTGATTGGACCGAAAAAATAAAAACAGTTAAAACAAATAAAATACTGATTTTCACAAAATTATTGCTACCATAATTCTTTTTCAATTTAACTCCGATTTAATATTAATAATCTTAACACGAAGTAAACGAATTATTAACAATAAAATTTAGAAAATTAAAAAAAAATTATTTTCTGAGGATTTTAAAATTTTTATCTTTGTTTAAAATTGAGATTATGCCGTCTTTGCCGACGAAGTGTGCGGCTCCGGCAACGATAAAATACGTACTCGGCTTTTGGTGCATGCTTTTTATTTTTTCAGCCATTTGATAATTTCTTTGGATTATCATTTTTTCGCTAAAAACTTTTAAATTAGGATCTTGGCTTAAATCGTCGCCTAAAATCAAACTGTCGAGCAGTTTTTCATCTCCAGTTTTGTAGGCATCGACTAAATCGCTGGTGGAGCTGGAATCAGAGGAATAACTTTTCATCAAATAATTGATATAATAAGATGTTTGCACAGAGTCGAGCGTTTCAAAAACGGCAATTTGTGAATCTATTCCTTCGAGCTCCTCTACGGGCATTTTCCTTTCTTTGGCAAGCTCTAAAAAGTGCATATCGATACCCAAACTTTGATCAAATCCTTCGCTTTGTGCATCGAAAGATGTAACAAAAAGCGCCGCAAACCAAGGCTTGAACTTATTGTAGTAGGCTTTGTCAAGCCCTGCTTCCTCGAAAACCTCTTGGAAGCTCGCATACTGCTCGGGCGTAATATGTTGCTCCAAAGTCTCTCCGCTTTGGTACAGCGCTTTATTCAGCAGCAAAGTTGGATCCGCCTCGTTCATGTTTATCTCGACAGCAAGTACATCGCTGTGCGAAAACGCATCGGTTATGCTTTTTTTCAGCGGATACATATCTTCGTCACCCACGTGAATCGAGCCTAATAAATATGTTGTATTACCTTCGGCATCGCTAAGTTCCCAAAAAAACGACTTATTTTCCTTTGCGTCAGCGAAATTTGGCAGGAGTGCCAATATAGCCAACAGCAAGTATATTTTATTTTTTGTAAAATAATTCATATTAACCCACTTAATTTTACATTTTTAATAGTCATTTCCAGCATCTGGCTGACTCCGGAAGTAACGGGGTCGTCGTGCCCGGAGTAAATTGTTTCGACATTTAATTTAATTAATCTTTCAAGGGCGCTCACGTATTCTTTGGTATAGGAGCCGCCCGGAGTTTTAATTGAAAGCGGAGTGTCGCCCGAGAACAAAACACGCTCTTCGGGCACGTAAATGCAGATAGAGTCTTGCGAGTGCCCAGGAGTATGGATAATTTGTGCCGAGCGATTGCCGATTTTGACAGCTGAGCCATCGCGAGCTTTTTTGCCAAGGCCGGCAATCATCGAGTAGGCGATGACGTGGGGGCTATAAATCTCATTTACTTTCTTCAAACCGCCGGCGTGGTCGAAATGCTCATGTGTTAAAATTACTTGCTCAACGCGACGCTTTCCGACGCCAGTGGAAAGCGTCAGTAGTTCGTCCAAAATAAAGCCGTCAGTACCGACATCGATGAGAGTATTGACATCGTCGATGGCATTCCAATCGCCTCGCACGAGATAAACATTGCACGAATAAACTTTTGGATTCTTCTTTAGCAATGTTACTTTCATGGCTTAATTTATTTTTCTGTAAATATTAGCGTCGGAGCATACTTTTTCAAATAAATGACTGCATTCATCGGGCATTGGCTGCGTCTGCTCGGTGGTGAAAAGTCCACCGGGGACTAGTACTGAATGGAACATTTTCAATACTTCGATGCGTTCGGCTGCTTGAAAGTGCAGCAAAACATTTTTGCATATAACGGCGTGAAAATTATTGTCAATCGGCTTAAGCGAAAGCAAATCATGTTGCAAAAAAGATAGTCTATTGCGGATGATATCATTTATCCTAAATTTGCCGCCCTCGCCTGAAGAGTGGAAATAATTTTCAAAAATATTTTCTGGCATGCGGGATAAATCGGATTTGGGGTAAGCGCCTTCAGTTATAATTTCCTTGAAATTGCTTGTTTCGTCTATATCGGAGGCGATAATCGATACTTTAGAGAAATTTTCGTGTCCTAAAGCTTCGGCTAATATTATAGCAAAAGTATAAGGCTCTGGTCCCATTGCGCAGCCAGCATCCCATATTTTCAAGCGGGCGGTATTGTTTGCCATAGGCAGTAAATAATTTGTTAATTGCTCAAGTGTATGACGGTCTCTGAAAAAAAATGTAAAAGCCATAAGTGTTCCTTATAAATAATAAATGACGAACGACTCTTTTTATATTTTTACAATTTGAAATGAACTGGAAAAGTAAAATGTTTCATACAGTCTGTAGATTAAAAAATATTAAATTTTAAGATTACAATCGTGTTAAAATTATCGGTACAAAATTATTATAATTTAATTGCGTCTAAGTATTTTTATTTCATTGTTATTTTTTATTAATATTAAGGAAAAGTATTATGTCAATCAAACTTGCAATCAATGGATTTGGAAGAATTGGGCGTCTCGTCTTCCGTGAACTTATCAAACGCAATGAAGACGTTGAATTTGTCGGCATAAACGATTTAACCAACGCAAAAACTCTTGCACATCTACTCAAATATGACTCAGTACACGGCAGATTCCAAGGCGAAGTAAGCGTCGATGGCAACGACCTCGTCGTAAACGGCAAAAAAATTAAAATTTCTGCTGAAAAAGCGATTGAAAATATTCCATGGAAAAACGTGGACATCGTGCTCGAATCGACTGGCGCATTCACTAATCGCGAAGCACTCGAAAGACACATAGCCTCCAGCGGCGCTCGCAAAGTAATTTTGTCCGCTCCAGCGAAAGGCGATTTGGATGCTACCATCGTTTTAGGCGTAAACGACGACACACTAACCGGCGACGAAAAAACAATCTCAAACGCTTCTTGCACAACGAATTGCTTGGCTCCGATGGTCAAAGTGCTGAACGACAATTTTGGTTTGGAGCATGGCTTTATGTGTACTATTCACGCTTATACTAACGACCAGCGCATACTTGACTTGCCGCACCCAGACTTGCGCCGTGCAAGAAGTGCAGCCGTCAATACTATTCCAACGACAACCGGCGCGGCAAAAGCAGTAGGACTTGTTATCCCTGAATTGAAAGGAAAATTAAAAGGCTACGCAATAAGAGTTCCTCTGCCCGACGGCTCTATTACTGATTTTACCGCAGTTTTGTCGCGTGAAGTAACAATTGAAGAAGTAAACGCAGCAATGAAAAAAGCCTCCGAAACTTACCTCAAAGGCTTGATGGAATATTCGGAAGAGCCGCTTGTTTCGAGCGATATTATCGGCAGCACATATTCTTGCGTATTCGATTCACTTTTGACTGACGTCATCGGCAACACGGTAAAAATCGTGGGCTGGTACGACAATGAATACGGCTATTCCACACGCACCGCCGATTTGATTATCAAATTAGGCAAGATGTAATTTAGTTATCGGTTTTCGGTAAGAAGGAAAAAATGGAGTCAACCTTTGAGGTGGGCTCCATTTTTGTATTTGGTGCAAACGGCATTTTATTTGTAGGGGCGAACGCCAAACCCGCTCATACTTCGACATATACCTTCCCTACTCCGTAGGAGTTAAATGTCTATAACATGAACCATTCCACTTCTTTTATTTACTCATCCGATGACTGCCAGTCATCGGATGAATTGCTTTTTACCGGAAACTGGCAATTGGAAACTGAAAGCCTTCTTCGCTACCTAACTACTACAAATTTCTTCGTGAATTCATTATTTACACTTAAAAAATAAACTCCCGAAGATAAATTCAGCGGAATACTACCAGAAAGCGGAATTACGCTATTGCTATAAACTACAGCGCCGGTAGCAGCTGTAATAATAAAACTATTGAAAAATTCTATTCCGAAAGTAGAATAACATAGTGAATTATTTGCATTATGAATCTCAATTATATATTGATTTTCTAAAGGAATAGGGGGAACAGAAAGAGTGTACCAGTTGGAATTTAACATCCTTAATCTGCCTGCATCATTGATTAATAAATTATTAGTTAATGGCTGGACCAATACATCATTTGACCAAAACTCGAATTTCAGAACTGTATCTTTTTCAATAATTCTTACCAAAAAAGTAGAATCTTCAGTTTCAACAGTATGTTGAAATATCATTTCACTATTTGGATGTAAACTTAAATAATTTGAAATATAAGAATATTTCACATCTATTATCCCTTCATTAATTAATTTAGTGAAATCATAAATATTTGTTGGGTAACTATATGCTGCCAGCCACCTGCCGTCCTTACTGAATTCTAATGCAGGAAAAGTAGCTGTTTCTTTATCAACAACAACATCTCTAACTTTCTCAAATGCATTTAAATCATAAATAGAGACACTTCCAATTGATTTCGTATTATCGTACCAAGCATACGATACAGCAAAATACTGGGCGTCGGGTGAGACTGCGATAGCATTAATTTTAAACCATTCTGCAATAATTTTTTCAGCTTTTAATACACTGTCTTGCTCAGCGTCGTAAATCCAAATGTTGGGTTGATCCTGAAACTTGTTTACAATAAATTTATTAGTATTCGGTATATTTTTAACATGTGCTGCCAAAATATTAATTTTTCTAATAAATTTCCCTGTTGAATATTCCCAAATTAAGGCTTGTCCTGATACATCTACACCAAACAAATATTGACCATCACTCGATATTTCTGCTTCCCGAAACCAATTACTAACAGGGACCGAGTCTGTTAAAAAACGACGAATATAGTTTCCTGTTGCAGCATCTAACTCAATAAGCTCTTGTGTAACCGTCGATATAATAATTGTTTCTCCTGACGGATGAAATTTAATATCTTTAATTTCATCAATATATTTACTCCAAAGAGTATCTTCCGCTCCGATAGTCGGATAAGCAAAAGCCACAGAGGCACTAAGCTAAAGGGCTGTCAAAATTAGTACGAGTTTTTTCATAATGTTTTCTCCGATATATTGTCTTAAACCGTTGATTAACCTGATTTATTTGATTAAGAATGATTAAGAATAAAAAGATTTTATAAAAATGCAACTTATATATACTTTAGACAAGTGAAAAGTGATATTGTCACAGAATTATTTTTTTTATTTTCTATAATGTTGCAGGCAGCGGGTTTCCGCAAGCGAGTTTGCAGGGTGAGGTGCTGGCTCAAGTAGCGAAGCGTATCGAAACCAGCGAAGGAAGATTGGGCGTTAGCTGTAAAACAAACAATATCCGTCCGAAGGTTTTCAACCTTCGGACGGAAGAAAAGAAGGTGAGAAGTTTCGTGTGTTATAGACATTTTACCCCTTCGGGGTAGAAGAATAATGCGGGTGTAGGGTACACGGGAAGGGCGGGCTCAAGAACTCGCCACTACAGATATAGCCGAACATATAAATATTTTGCGCGAACAGCCGTTCGCCCCTACGAAACAGCAAGGGAGCTGCCCCGATAAGTCGAATGATGTGCTTTTAAGACTGGCACGCATGTTCAAATAACCTTGCGATGATACTTACTTTTTTAAACACCCCCCGGCCCACTCTTGTAAGAGGGGGCCGGGGGGGTGTTCATATTAAAATTAAAATTATGTGGTTTATTTTACATAATTGTAATGCCCAAAACCTAAAAATATAACTTATCGGGGCAGCCACACAGCTAATAAATACCCGCCCCTAATGATATAATCGAACAAATAAATATTTAGGGCGAACTTGCGATCCCCCCTACGAAACAGCAAGGACACGGCATGCCGTGTCCATACAAAATAAAATCAGCCTTTCCCCACCATTATCGCCGTCAGACTTTTATACTCGAAAGCCCAGATACAA
>JBBRJR010000038.1:0-14367 GCA_038218865.1 Kapaibacterium sp. (SeqCode)
GGCGCAGCGTCCTTTCCTTGGATTACAGCAATACTTCTACTGGCGCCACGCCATATTTTGATTTTTACGAAATAAACTATCCGCGAGATTTTGTACCTATCGATAACGAAATTTCATTTTTTAGCGATCTGATATCTAACGGAATAGTCGAATACAAAATAAATGGCTTCCAAGGACAAAATATCTACGGATTTGATTTATCCGGCAAAAAACCTCAACTTATGGAAAACGCATCGCACACTGGCGGTATGTTCATATTCAAAAAAAATGAAACAAGCCAAAAAGCCTCCCAATATTTCATTTCAGGCAAGACAAAGCAAGTGGGGAATTTGGAAAGTATATCGATGGTTGATTTGCGCGGGCAAAACGACAACGCCGACATAATAATTATCACACGCAAGCAATTTGAAAACTCTGCTCGGCGTTTTGCTGAGTATCGCTCGCAAAAAAGCGGAATGAAAGCTACCGTTATCTTCGTCGAAGATATTTTTAACGAGTTTTCGTCCTCTTTGCCAGACATTACAGCTATTCGCGATTATGTTTCCTACACATATCATCATTGGGCGAATAAGCCAAGCTACGTTGTTATTTGGGGCGATGCTCACTTTGATTATCGCAATATACAAGTAAAATCTATTAATTTTATTCCCACATATCTCAATGAGGACTCAGGCAACTCTATCGATGAAGTGGCTACACTTGCCACCGATGATTACTATACTTGGGTCGAGGGCAACGATAAATTGATGGATTTGGCTATCGGGCGTTTGCCGATTGAAACCGACAGAATGGGCGATATTTATATTGAAAAATTAAAACATTACGAGGAAAATTCCTCCAAAGATGCGTGGCGTACTTCAATTTTACTCGTTGCCGACGATGCTTTTACAACTTTTCAGCAAAGCCCTGACGGGCCCGCACACGTTAATCAATCAGAGGAATTATCCCGCGAATTGCCATCTGCTTTTTTGCAAAAGAAAATATATTTGCCGGATTATCCGACGGTAAGTATCCCGAATGGCAAACTAAAACCCGGCGTAACGCAAGACTTCATCAGTACTATTAACACCTCCGGTGCCTTGTTGTTCAATTGGATAGGACATGGCAATCCGCGAGTTTTATCGCACGAGCAGTTCTTTGTTCGCGAAACGACTATACCACAATTGTCCAATTTCGATAAATTATTTTTCGCATCCGCAGCTACTTGCGACTTTGGGCGCTTCGATAAAACTGGTCCCGCAAGTGGCGCCGAAGAACTCGTTTTCAGCAAAGTGGGCGGAGCTATCGGCATCTTCACAGCATCTCGCGTAGTGTTAGGCTACTCAAACAGCGTGCTTAATCGCGCCTTTTACAAATACCTTTTCACTCGTCAGGAGGGCGGCAGCTTCCCCAGCGTAGGACTTGCCTCGATGGCTGCCAAGCAAGATAATTCAAGTGAAAATTCACAAAAGTTTTTGATTATCGGCGACCCGACATTGCAAATCCTTTACCCGCAATCGACTGTAAAAATTGATAAAATCGGCGGCTCGGAAATTACAGATACAACTCAAATTTCTCTGAAAGCGCTGGAAAACATTGAAATCCAAGCAAAAGTATTTTCTCCGGACGGCAAGACGTTCGACCCAACATTCAACGGCACTGCATATATAACCTTGCTCGACGGCGATGAATATAAATCAGTTACAGACGATTTGAACCAAACTTACAATTTCACTGTCCATGGTGGCGGACTTAACCGCAGCACTTGCCGTGTAGAAAATGGAATCGTCAAAGCCGAGATAGTTATTCCCCGAGATATTAGCTTCAGCGATAATAACGCCGGATTATTTATATACGTAACGTCAGACGACAATCGATTTGCCACAGGCACTACGCAAAATATTATCATAAACGATATAAATTCAAATTCGGTAAATGACGGCGCTGGACCCGAGATATCTATTTTCTTTGATAATTATGACTTTCAATCCGGCGATTTGGTGCGGCGAAATCCGCTACTTTTAGTCGATTTAAAAGATGCGACAGGACTGAACACAACCGGTTTGGGCATAGGGCATCGCATTGAAGCATGGATAGATGATAGTCCAAATCCTATTGATTTGACACAAGACTTTACAACAAGCCAAACAGACCCCAAAGCTGGCACAGTAACACACTTTTTGTATGATTTACCAGAAGGCTTGCACACTATCAAAATTCGGGCTTGGGATGTATTTAACAATCCAGCAACTGCAACTGCGCAATTCCGCGTAGCCGGCGAGGGCGAAGAGATAATAAAAAAAGTTTTACTTTACCCAAATCCGATGCCGGAAGAAGGCAAAATTAAAATAGTACATAATTTTCTGCCGCCGTTTACTATCGACATGGCAATATATAATTCCGCCGGCTTGGTTGTTCGCAATTTTGAAGAGCTGTCCTCGTCGCAAACAGAAACTGTAATCAATTTCGATGGCAGAAATAACAGCGGCTCCTTGCTGCCGCAAGGAGCGTATTATTATTTCGTAAGCCTTTTGAGCAAAACGAACGGAATAATCACCCGCGGCGGGTCGCTCGGAATAATTCTCCGATAAAAATATTTTTGGTATTAAAATTGCATAAAGAAATGAAAATAAACCAAATAATTAAAGTAAATAAATTAAATATTACGATAAATCGTTAATTCAATAAAAAAAGAAAAGTAATAAAAACTTATGAGGTATAATTAATGAAAATCCAAAAAAAATCTGCTCTGGTAGCTTTAATGTCCCTATTTGCCTTTTTTGGCAGCAAAGATTTAATGGCTCAAGCAGGCGGATCATCTGTTCCTTTCCTACTTATTTCTCCTGATGCAAGGGCAAGTGGAATGGGTGAAACTGGCGTCGCTATTGCCGATGATATAAATGCAATTTATTGGAATCCCGGAGGGCTTGCTTTTTTGGATTATTTTCCAAATACAGAAGAAGATATCCCCTACAGTCAAGTAGCTTTGTCCTTTTCACCATGGCTACCGCAGTTTAATGCCGATTTATTCTACAGCTACGGTGCGGTCGGCAAGTATTTTGAGGAGTTAGATGGCACAGTTGCTTTTAATTTCATGTTTATGAATTTAGGCGAATTCGTAAGGACTTCGGATAATGGTACTGAGCTCGGTAGATTCAATTCTAATGAATTTTCTCTCGGTATTGCTTATGGTACACGCATTACCGATGATTTGGGTATCGGAATGCAACTCCGCTACATCCAGTCAAACTTAACGCCAGCAACTCCCATCGAGCCCAAAGCTGGACGCGGCATATCTGCTGGTTTTGATTTAGGTATCCTTTATAAACCCTCTGGATTTAAAATATTTGATATAGCCAGCCCGCTTTCTTTCGGTTTCAATTTGCAAAACGTTGGACCAAAAATTACATATATAAATGAAAGTGATCCGTTGCCTACAAATTTGAAAATCGGTACTGCTTGGAAAATTGTTAAAGATGAATTTAATGATTTGAAAATTGCTGTGGATTTTCAAAAATTATTAGTTAAACGCGACGGCATAAACTCCGACCCTATACCGCTTTCGCTTATCTCGGCTTGGAAAAATCCGGGCATCGAATTCTCCGTTGGTGCCGAATATTGGTACGAAAACGTATTTGCTTTCCGTGCCGGATACTTTACCGAGCCTTCGCGTGCAGGTAATCGTAAATTCTGGAACTTCGGCGCAGGCGTTCGCTACGATATTTTCAACTTAGATTTCAGCTTTATCAATACTATTGAGCAAAATCACCCGCTTGCTAACACTATGAGATTTTCGATGTTAGTCGATTTGAAATAATTCTTTTTTTTCAAAAAGCTGCAAATAATTTGGAATTTTTCTGACTTTTTTGCAGCTTTTTTTATTATCTTATGATTATTCAATTATTATCCTGTTAATATTATTCTGTTAATTACAATGACGCATTTTTTCATTATATTAATCCTTGTACTTTTGTCTGCTATGTTTTCCGGCTTAACCATCGGTTACTTTTCTCTTAATTTGACTTCGCTTGAAAATAAGATGAAATTAGGCGACAAACGAGCCAAAAAGATATATCCGCTGCGGAAAAATTCTAATCTTTTGCTCTCTACTTTGCTTTTAGGCAATGTCGCTGTTAATTCCATCGTAGCTATACTTTTAGGAAATTTAGCCTCAGGCGTGGCAGCAACACTAATCGCCACTTCGCTGATATTTATCATCGGCGAAATTTTGCCCCAAGCTGTTTTCTCGCGCTACGGCTTGCAATTCGGCGCTGCCCTCTCTTACGTTGTCCGCTTTTTCATATTCATTTTTTATCCAATTACCGCCCCGCTTTCATTTGTTTTAGATAAACTTTTGGGGTCTGAGCCTCCGACCATGTTCAGCAAAGAAGAATTTCAAGAAATAATCAAACACCACGAGGATTCCCCGCTTTCTGACATTGATGCCGACGAAGAGAAAATCTTAATCGGCGCGCTCTCCTATTCCCAAAAAACTGCTATCGACATAATGACACCACGTACTGTAGTCTATGCTTTGGATGCCAATAGAATTGTAGATTCCGAACTTTTGTCGCAAATTCGTGCCAAAGGCTTCAGCCGCATACCCGTTTATGACCAAAGGAAGGACAATCTGATTGGCATACTATACTCGAAAGAACTTATCGGCTTTGATTTAAGCGCTATAAAACATGTCGGCGAGCTTTGCTACAAGCACTCACTCATTACAATTGACGGCACTTTCCGCCTTGACGAGCTTTTCAACCTGTTTATCACCGGCAAGCGACATTTAGCTTTCGTTATCGGCAAATTCGACGAATTCAAAGGAATTGTTACCTTAGAAGACGTTATTGAGGAAATACTGAAAACAGAAATTGTGGACGAGGCAGACAAAACCGACGACATGCGCAGCTTCGCTTTGAAACGGAAAAGGCTCGAATAATAATCAATTATTAAACATACATTAGAAAATTAAAATAATATGGAAAAAATTTCATAATTTTATTTTTAATTTTGATTTTATAAAATAAATTAGCTATATTGCATACAAGCATTAACAAAAAATGCTTCTCTCACATAATCATCTCGGGGCCGCCGTGCGGCTTATAGTCTAAAAACTATTGTTTTTAATCGTAAACATTTATTTTTTGAATTAAATGGACAATGGACTATATGCGTATAGAGTTTGTATTGAAACCCGAAGAGATGCGATTCGCTATCCCTATTAACTATAACTACTTGATTCATCAAGCGTTTAGTAGTATTTTTCGCAATTCAGCAAATAGTGATGAATTTCGCAGTTTGATGGCTGACGATATTTGTAGATATAAAGAAAAAGGTAATCCCAAAATTTTTACTTTTTCTAAATTGCTAAATAGTAATTCCAAAATTGTAGATAATACATATTCTGCTTTTGGAAATACAAATCTCTTGTTTTCTACACCAATGGATGATGACAACGCAGCGAGCTTTTTCAGTCTTTTGCAGAAAGAAAAAGGAATTCATCTCAATTTCGACCACCACAGTATCTTTTTTGAATTTGCAAATTTAACGCACCTGCCTGAGCCAGAGTTTAGCGATAACGAGAAATTTATAATGCTTTCTCCTACCACAATCTCTAAAATTACTAATGACAGCGGCTACAGGATGATTCATTTCCACCGCATAACCGAATCGGAAACCGAAGGCGCTATTGCATATAATTTGAGGAAAAAATATGAGCTGGTACATAAAATCCCTTACTCTGGACCTTTACTGGTCAAATTCGACAAGCAATATATTGCAACCAAAGGCGGCTCCGATGGCGTCAGCAAGCTGATTACCATTAAACAAAACACACCACAGGAATTTAAAATAAAAGGCTTTTTAGCTCCACTTTGGATAAAAGGCAATCCTGATATAATTAAAACCGCTTACCAATGCGGAATTGGCGAAAGAAACGTAATGGGTATGGGCATGATAGAAAAAGTTGCCCATCAAAGAAACGATGTGAAAATAAAAGCACCGGGCATCTACTCGAAAAGCCATTCTTTGCCAGTTTTTAACAATGTTGGCGAGCTAATTTGAATGCTTTGCTTGTTTCGCTTTGCTACGCTACTTTGGCAAGCGTTTCCTATTCGCTGACTTAAGTAGCGATTATATTATGGTAACAAACAAATAAAATGTATGTTTATTACTCCGAAGGAGTTGTATGTAATCGCTCCGCGATAAATGACTTTTTTATTATTAAATGTTACCACAATTAAATCGCTACGCGATAAGAAAAGTAATACAATTATACATATTTCTATAATATTATAACTTATGAGACAGCATCGTCTGCACCATAGCTGCCTTTTACCGAAAACAGATAACTGGAAACTGCTAGCCATATTACTTTTGTCCGAACGCCGTTCTCCACTACGGGTGTGCAAAAAGGTGTCAGCCGTTTTAATCATTTCTGAATCAAATTAATCAGGTTAATCAACGGTTCAGAAAATTGCCTATCACCGACCAAGCAAAATCTTTTAAAAAAAAATCTTTGAATAAATCATTTTAATTCTTATCTTTGATATTGTTAAAAAACTAATAATGAGTTGAAATGATAAATCGTTTGGCACTTGTATTGCTCGCAATGTTAATCTCTTGCGGAAGCTTGAAAAATGATGATAATAAATTGCCTTGCATTGACAAAAAAAATGACGCATTTACTTTGCGCTGGGGCGATTATGAGGCAGAAAGCGAATCGTATTTTGGCTATCAGATGGATATTTACGGCGAGCTTTCATTTTATACAAAATCAAAAAGTAAACCAGAAAAAGCAGAAATATTAATAAAGCTCGAAACCGCAGAGGCTTGCCAGGCGTTGGATTTGGCTAATCGAACTGCCGTTTCGACTCAGGCTCTATACTCGCCAGCAACCGATGGCAGCAAATCCCGCTTTGTCCAATATACTTTACCAGAAGCAAATACGTTTATTATGGCTGTGTGGAATCCGAAATTTGAAACACAGGGTAGCGTCAGCTATCGCGCACTTTTCGATTCCCTACAAAAATTAATACCCAGCGCAAAACAAATAAGATAGCTGAAAAAATGAAAATAAAAGTTTTGATAGTTGATGACAATCATGAATTCACGGCAACGATGGCAGACATTGTCGAATCCTACGGCTATGCCGCCGATTCGGTGAATTCCCCAGGCGACGCTTTGGCGTACATGGAAGAAAACAGCCGTAGCATTGGCATAATATTGCTCGACATAGAGTTCGGTCCGCAAGAAAAACTAAACGGATTAGATTTACTCGAAATTCTTCGGAAAAATTATATTAACGTGCCAGTCGTTATGATTTCCGGCAAAGGCACGATTGAATCAGCCGTAAGGGCTACCAAGCTCGGCGCCGTCAATTTCATAGAAAAAAGCATTATAACGAAGGAAAAGATAAAATCTGTTTTGGATTCATCTATCCGTACGCATTCGGCAAATTCGGAAGAAATTGAAATCCAGAACTTTTTGGCTTCCAGCGGACTGGTCGGCAAAAGCAAAAGATTAACCGAAATCGGCGACAGCATCATCCGCTACGGCAGAACGGATCTAAACGTACTGATAACAGGCGAAACCGGCACAGGCAAAAAACTTGCAGCTAAGGCTTTGCATTCGATGAGCCGCAGAGCGAAGTTCCCGTTTATCACGGTCGATATACCCAATATCCCGCGCGAACTTTTCCAAAGCGAGCTTTTCGGGCATAATCGCGGGAGCTTTTCGGGTGCCACAGAGACCAAAAAAGGATTGTTCCAAGAGGCAAATAAAGGAACTCTCTTTTTAGATGAAATAGGAGATTTGGCTGTCGAATTGCAATCAAATTTATTTATACCGATAGAAGAAAGAATTGTTCGCAAGGTCGGCTCGCTGCAAAACGAAGAGGTGGATATTCGCTTTATTTCAGCGACGGATAAGGATTTGATTGAGTCGATAAAAAATGGGGCTTTCCGCGAGCAGCTTTACCACCGCTTGCGCGAATGCGAAATTCACATGCCGTCGCTTGCCGAACGCCGCGAAGATATACCGGACATCGTTGCTTATTACAGTCAAAAGCATAATAATGATTTCAACGAATTAAAATATTTCACCGAGTCGGCGATTAGCTTTTTGTCCGATAAAAGTTGGACTGGCAACGTTCGCGAGCTTGCGAGTATCGTGCGCGTGGCGATGCAGACATCTCTGAAAGAAAGAATTGACGTCTCCGATTTAGCCAAAATATTTATGAACTCCTCCCATAAAGATCAGCAAACTATTGCGTTTTCGGGCATATCATCAGACAGAACGTTGAAAGAAGATTTGGCAGATCTCGATAAAAAGAAAATAGAAAATACACTTATGCAAAGTAACGGGAACGTGAGCAAATCCGCCGCACTTTTGGGAGTGAGCCGCGAAACGCTGCATAATAAGATTAGAAAGTATGAAATTGACGTCGTTTCTTTCAGAAATAATAAATAAATTCCTGCCTTAGTAAATTGGAGAAATAAATGAGCATTTTGAATATAAAAATAAAAGGCATTATATTTTTTGCAATTATAATTGCTTTCGCTTCGGCTTGCTCTACAACGAAAAATTTGGATAAAAAGGAAAACGTTTACCAAAAAACGCAGGTTAGGACTATGGAAATACGTGCGAGCGTTTCGCCAAAATTTCCTGATTTCGACCAATCATTTTCAGCACAAATGCGCCTTGCGGGCTACGATTCGGTTTCGCTCAATGCGCTGGGTCCTTTTGGCATAGCTTTGGGCAAGCTCTACGCCGACGATGACAAATTTATATTCTACAACGCTTTTGAAAATACGGTTTTTCGGGGCAAGCCAAACAGTGAAAATTTATACAAAGCGGCACGGATTAATCTTTCTTACCGCGATTTAGTGGCATTTATCCGCAGCGAAATGCCGGGCAATTTGTCGCTGTATGAAATATATGAAGATAACGACGAGCAAACGACGTATATTCATAAGTTAGGAAGCGAAGGCGCGGAGTTTTTCGTAGTCTCAAAAAGTTACAAAGCTGTAACGCATTATCAGCGCAAGGACAAAGCCAATCAACTGGAGCTGAACGTGAAGTTGTCGAATTTTGAGGCGATTGAGGGAAATTATTTTGCAAAAAAAATACAATTTGAATTTCCCAAACTGGACGGCTCTTTAGATATAAATATTGAAGAAATAGAAATCAACAAGCCGTTTGGCAAGGAATTTAAATTCTCCGTCCCGAAATCAGCAAAAGTCATATCTTTTGACTAATATTTATTTACATCTCAAACTAAATTCGATGCCCTTTTAATATCAATAACCGTTATTTCAGGATTAATTCCCATGCGGAACGGCGGACCTGTCATGCCGATGCCGCGATTGACATAGAGATGTCCGTCTTTCGATGAATACAAGCCTGCCCATTGCTTATAGACTAATTCCGCCGGAGAAATTACTTTGCCGAATATATCAACAGCGAATTGTCCGCCGTGTGTGTGGCCCGAGAGCGTTAAGTCTATATCAAGTTTGTCGCGAATACTTTTGTCCCAATTGGTCGGGTCGTGGCAAAGCAGAACGATTGAATTGCTTTCGTCAAGTCCAGATAGTGCTTTGTCGAAATCGGCAAAATTTTGATAGCTCATGCCGGTATTATCAACTCCTGCGATTTGCACTTTGCCCATGCCGGTATCGATTACATGATTGGAATTAACAAGCATCTTGACGCCCAAGCTCTCTAAGCGACGAGCGAATTCGGGCATATTTTCCTCGCCGACATAATGATCGTGATTGCCCCAGCAGCCCAAAACTCCGTAATTTGCACGTAATAGGCTCAGCTCATCGCTGATTATATCTAATTCCTCTATGCGGAAATTAACAAAATCGCCGGTAATAACTATCAAATCGGGATTTAAATTGTTCACCATAAGTCGAGTCTGAATAAATAGTGATTTGGAAGTGAACGAGCCGGCGTGTATGTCGCTAATTTGCACTATTCGGAAATTTTCAATATTTTGAGGGAAGCGGGCAAATTCAAACTTATGGCGATGAACTTTTATATTTCTTGAAGTACTCAATATTCCGTAACCCGCTAATCCAAAAGGCACTAATGCCATAGCCCAGCCGATAGTAGAAAGAACTTCTCTTCTTTTTTTGTCCGCCAAATTCGTTTTTATTTCTTTCGCTTGAATTTTGTTTTTGTTTCTTAAAGAAAAAGTTATATATTTGAATAACTTAATTAAATCTTTGACGAGAAGAAAGGGAACTATTATCAACTTTGGCATATACCAGAAACTTGCGATAATGAGCAATGTATTATATCGCAACATAATTTCATCATTAAAAATTCTGTCCATATTAAGCCAAAGCGAGACAAGCAGCACCAAGCCAGAGATAATCCACGGGGTTATCCAAACGTATTTCGGCATGCCTCTTTTTTTTGCAAACCGAGTCCAATGGTATAAAACATAAGTTTCGACGAGTGCAATGAAAAATGTTATAATGAGTAAAAACGGTATCCATTTATGGACATTCATAGGTTAATTCCTTGTTTCATAATACTATGACTACAAGACGCATGGTACAAGAAATAATTTCGTGGAAAATTTTATCGGTAAATAAATACGCTTAAATTCATTTCATTATGATATTAACAAGAAAATTCTTAATTTTGCTTTTGGCATTTAATATATTTATATTATAGTAATATATTCCGCTAAAAATATATTTTTACAACTAACTGATTATTAATAAATTGACAAAAGTCTATGGCAGTATTATCTTATCTCAAATCTACCATTTTAAGCAAAGTGGTGATGGCGGCAACAGGGATAATTCTCTTACTTTTCATTGTCGGACACATGTTAGGCAATATGCAAGTATTTTTGGGCGCAGAGACCTTCAATCATTACGCTCAATTTTTGCAGGGATTAGGGGAATTTCTATGGATTATCCGCCTTGTACTTATTTTTTCACTTATTTTGCACATTATCACATCTGTGTATTTAAACTTTTTAAATAATGCTGCAAAACCTATTAAATACCAAGTGAAAAGGTATGTGAGCGCTAAACTCACTTCCCGCACTATGATTTGGACGGGCATTATGATTTTCGCTTTTTTATCGTATCACTTATTGCATTTTACAATGGGCGTTACTAATCCCGAGGATTACAATTATCACGAATACTACGAAGGCAACTCCTTTGTAGTTGAAGATGATGCTCAGGGCGCTGCTTTAGAAAACATTGAAAACAGCGGAAAAGAAAAGCAAGAAGTCATAAGCGAGCGGCACGACGTGTATAAAATGGTTGTGCTTGGTTTTCGCAATCCGTACATTTCGCTAGCGTATATAGTCGGCGTTGTACTGCTCGGCTTTCACCTAAGCCACGCAATACAAAGCGCGTTCCAGACTTTGGGCGTTACAGGACAAAAGTTTACGCCGCGTATGGTAACGGCGAGTATTTGGTTTTCTGTAATAATTGTAATTTTGTACATTTCAATACCGATTTCGATTTTCCTCGGATTGGTGGGAGGCAAAGTATGATATTAGATGCAAAAATGCCGAGCGGACCCGTTCAAGATAAATGGGACAAACACCGTTTCGAGATGAAATTAATCAATCCGGCAAATAAACGTAAATATAAAATTATCGTCGTTGGCACTGGCTTAGCCGGAGCAGGAGCAGCAGCTTCTTTTTCCGAATTAGGCTATCAAGTAGAAGCATTTACTTACAACGACAGTGCCCGCCGGGCGCATTCAATTGCTGCGCAAGGCGGCATAAATGCAGCTAAAAACTATCGCAACGATGGCGATAGCGTTTGGCGGCTATTCTACGATACTGTCAAAGGCGGCGACTTTCGCGCTCGCGAAGGCAATGTCTATCGCTTGGCTCAGGTTTCCAATAGTATTATAGACCAATGCGTAGCTCAAGGCGTACCTTTCGCTCGCGAATACGGCGGATTGCTCGACAATCGCTCATTCGGCGGGGCGCAAGTTTCGCGTACATTCTACGCTCGTGGGCAAACAGGACAACAGCTTCTACTGGGTGCTTATCAAGCTCTCATGCGCCAAGTGCATTCTGGTTCAGTCAATTTGCACAAACGCAAAGAAATGATGGACGTAGTCTTAGTAGGTGGCGTTTGTCGCGGGATAGTTACGCGAGATTTGGTTACTGGCAAAATAGAATCCCATACAGCTGATGCCGTGTGCTTGGCTACTGGGGGCTATGGCAATGTATTTTTCCTTTCGACTAATGCTATCGCTTGCAATGTAACGGCGACATATCGTGCTTACAAAAAAGGTGCGGCGTTTGCTAATCCTGCTTTCACGCAAATTCACCCGACATGTATTCCGGTCAGTGGCGACCATCAATCAAAATTGACATTGATGAGCGAATCGCTTCGCAACGACGGACGCATTTGGGTTCCCAAAAAGAAAGGCGACAATCGAGCGCCCGGACAGATCCCTGAAGCTGAACGCGATTATTACCTCGAAAGAAAATATCCAAGCTTTGGTAATCTTTCGCCACGTGATATTTCTTCACGTGCGGCAAAAGAAGTGTGCGACGAAGGACGCGGCGTAGCCAAATCCGGCTATGGCGTTTACCTCGACTTTGCCGATGCAATCAATCGCTTAGGTAAAGATAAAATCGAAGAGCGCTACGGAAATTTATTTGAAATGTACGAACGCATCTCGGGCGACGATCCTTACAAAACGCCGATGATGATATACCCAGCCTCGCACTACACAATGGGCGGACTTTGGGTGGACTATAATTTGATGAGTACTATTCCGGGCTTGCACGTTTTGGGCGAAGCCAATTTCTCTGACCACGGCGCAAATCGCTTGGGTGCTTCGGCACTTATGCAAGGCTTGGCTGACGGCTATTTCGTAATTCCTTATACCATCGGCGATTACTTGGCGAAAAATCCGCTTGAAAAAGTAAGTACCGACCATGCTGAGTTTAAAAAAGCCGAACAAGAAGCTACTGAAAAGATACAAAAACTTATGAGCATCAAAGGAAAACGCACTCCATCCTCGTTCCACAAAGAATTAGGTAAATTAATGTGGGACAAAGTCGGAATGGGTCGTAACAGAAAAGGACTCGAAGAAGCCTTAGCACAAATCCCGGGCATTCGCGAGGAATTTTGGCAAAACCTAAACGTTCCCGGTGAAGACAAAGACATGAATGTCGCTTTGGAAAGAGCAACACGCGTAGCAGATTTTCTGGAATTTGCCGAAGTAATGGCTTGGGACGCTTTAGACCGCGAAGAGTCTTGCGGAGCGCACTTCCGCGAAGAATATCAATATCCGGACGGCGAAGCCAAGCGTAATGACGAGGATTTTTGCCACGTCGCAGCTTGGGAATACAAAGGCGTTGGCAACAAGCCGATTCGCAACATCGAGCCACTCGAATTTGAGAATGTCCATCTTGCTGTACGCAGCTATAAATAATTTTGAGAAAATACAAAGGATATATAAATGAAAATTAAACTTCACGTATGGCGTCAAAAGAATACCCAAGATAAAGGTCAATTCTCGACTCACGAGCTTAATGAAATAAGCGAGGATATGTCGTTTTTGGAAATGCTTGACGTTTTAAACGAGCAACTTATTCAAGAGGGCAAAGACCCGATAGCTTTCGACCACGATTGCCGCGAAGGCATTTGTGGCGCTTGCTCTTGCACAATCAACGGCACGCCGCACGGACCTGAAAAAGCCACTACGACCTGCCAGTTGCACATGCGCAAATTCAAAGACGGCGATGAAATTTACGTCGAGCCTTTCCGCTCGCGTGCTTTCCCCGTCATAAAGGATTTGGTAACCGACCGCGCCGCACTCGATAGGATTATCCAAGCCGGCGGCTACGTTTCGGTCAATACCGGCGCACCGCAAGACGCAAACGCTTTGCCTATTTCGAAGGAATTAGCTGATTTGGCAATGGATGCCGCCGCTTGTATTGGTTGCGGAGCGTGCGTAGCTGCTTGCCCGAATGCCGCCGCTATGCTATTTACTTCGGCAAAGATAATGCAATTAGCTAACTTGCCGCAAGGACAAGCCGAACGCAAAAAGCGGGCTATCGCAATGGTTACGAAGATGGACGCCGAAGGCTTTGGCGCTTGCACGAATTATTACGAATGCGAGGGCGCTTGCCCTAAGTCCATTTCAGTAAGATTTATCAGCCGCATGAACATAGAATTTTTAAATGCCAAGGTGAGCAATTCATTTTAAATGAGTTAGAAACTGCGTCATTCAAAAATCTAAATTACCCGCAAAAGCCCCCGAGAAATCAGGGGCTTTTGTGTAAAAAGTTTATTTTTATCTAAATAATATTTTTTTTAATTGTTTATTTGTAAAAAATATTTTAAATTGTTAGTATTAAAATTTGTTTTTGATTTTTTATAA
>JBBRJR010000039.1:0-13989 GCA_038218865.1 Kapaibacterium sp. (SeqCode)
GGTTTTGTTCTGTATCGGAAAGATAAAATGCGTTGTGCTATGTAACTGAGCGAACTTCGGTGCGCAGAGCGGGATTTGAAGTATAGCAACACGTGCCGGCATCGATTATAACGGGCGAGCCTTTGATGCTTAATTCAAAAGAAAGCTGGTCGTTGTGGTCGTGTCCACCTTTGCCGTGTTGTCCTATTCTGCCGCATTTGAAAATTAGTTGATATTTTTCTTTATAAACGATATATACGCCAAAATCAGAAAATTTATTAATATGATTAGGGATATAACTTTGAAGCATATAATTATTTAAAGCCATGAGCGGCTGAGGGTTAAAGTCAATGCTGCTTTTATTGCGTAGAGATTTTCCAGTTTCATATTCAATTTTATTACTTTGATAGAAAATATTATTTTCAGCGCCGAAAATATCGTGAAAATATCCTGAAAAAAAAGCAAGCAACCGACGAGCATTTTGTGGTTCATTTTTGGAATGCCCAACTGATAAAGCAGTGCTATAGGGCGACACCGCCACGAAAAAGCCGCTGTCGTTATCGCCGATTTGTGGCAGGGCTCCGTTCGGATAAGCGATTGCCGCAAGGAAATGAAACATTGCAGCCAAAGATTTTACCACGCCCTCGTTAAGGGAAATTGAAAAATCAGGCAAAAGTTTAATATCTTTTAAATCTAAATTATTTAAACTCCGTAGCCGCGACTTTGGAAGTGAAAAGAATGCGGTCAGCGAATAAAATACCATTTCAGCAGCGAATCGGTGATAGGACGTGGAAGCCTCGAAATTACCGCCATCAGTATGAAATTGATAAGAAATATCTTGCAAAATTTGAGACAGGGCAAATTTAATAATCTCGTCATTTTCATTTGACATAGGCAAATAGCAAGCCAAAATAAGCAAGCCGCTTACGCCTGCCAGATAGTGATTTCCCCGCATGCCGCTGCTCCATTCGAGATAATTTCTAATGAAGTGCTTGTGGTCGCTTAGGAGATTGTTAAACAATACTTTAAATTCAGCAGAAAAATTTGCTCCGTATTGGAGGAAAAAGCTATAGGAAACAGACAGATTCACAGCACGCAAAGCCACGTCCATCGTGGTCATCCATTGCGTTCCTAAATGTGGGGGATTGGAAATATAAAAATCAACAATTTGATTGCAATATTCTTTTAAAACTTCGGCAGCTTCTTCACTTTTTTTTTCATTTAAACTTACAGCAAAAGCAAAAGCGAGATTCACGAGATGCTGCATACGTCCCAATTCCCAAGGCACTTTTATATCGGCGCCTATTGTATGTCCATAGGTGATATTTTTTGATGGTAGCGATATATCCCATGCAAAGCCGGAATTGAAATCGATTTGCCAATCAATCAAATAATATTCAGGCGAAAGTAATGGTATGAATTTTTGTGCATGTTCTCTATTTTCTTTGTTAGGAACACATTCCACTAAAGCGCGAGCCGCTGTATGGCTGTCATATTCTTTAAGTTCGGGGGAATTTATTATTTGCAATTCTACATGTTTGTATTCACTGGACAAAAGCCTGAAATTGTGTTTGCAAATTTGCTGCGACTCTTCTAAAATTATTTTTTGATATGGCAGTAAACCTTCGATTTCGGGGACAGGGAAAATATGATAGAGCAAAATGTTATTTTGCTTTAAATTAATATCGCAATAGGTGGAATGATTGAACATATCTATTTTATTACTCTTCGGGGCAATATAAATATCAATAGCCTTGCGGAGTGCAATTAGGGGAGAGAGTTTTATTATGCGCCAAATATCGTACAATTTTAGTGTTCCTTGCCAAAAATTACATCAAATATAAATAAAAAAACTGTATATTCTAAATAATTTGGATAAAATTATTTTCATCGAAAATAGTCTTAATTCATTTATTACAAATATAACGGAAATTTTGTTATGCAAGAAGATAAATCAACATCAAAAAATAGAAATGATTACGAAATACTTATTCGCAAGCGCGGTGAGAACGAATATTCATCATATTGCCCGCAGCTTAACTTGTTATTGAAGGGTACTGAACACGAGGAAGTAGCCGAGAAAATGGAAAAAGCGGTGGAAAGTTACATTGAATCACTGGAATAAAATCCAGTGCCGGTTACCGACCACCGTTAACCAAAATAATTAAAAGGAACGTTCACGTCTTTTATGTTTGAATTTACTTGATTTATCAGGGTGAACGCTTTGGAAATTGTCAACTTTGACAACAAGTTTTCTGTCTTCGTAATTCATTCCGTTTAGATCTTCAATCATTCTATCGGAATAACTTCTTTCAATTTCAAAAGTGGAATGATTTTTTTGTATATCTATTTTTCCGATTTTGAATTTTTTGCCTTTATTGATATTATTCAATGTATCAATAAGCATCGCCGGGTAAAAGCCATCTGTGCGTCCGACGTTGATATATAATTTAACGAAATCGCCATCGTAGGTATCAAATTTATTCTTCTTTCTGTCGCTGCCTTGCGAAGAATTATCCGCATAACTTCCTCTATCGTTCAAATCGGGAGCATCGCGGTAGTATTGCAGAAAGCGATTGAATTCGACTGAGACTAAGCGTTTGATGAGGTCTTCCTTTTCGAGCCAGCCTAATTTTTTGTATATAATTGGCAAAAATGGTTCGATTTCGTCATGCTCAATTTCGATATGCTCAATTCTTTCAATCAAATTAAACAATTGCTTTTCGCAAACTTCGCGACCATCGGGAACTTTGTCCCATAAGAATTTTTTGCCGATTTTTTGTTCGATTTGTCTGATGCGGTATTTTTCTTTCATGTGTATAATTGCAATCGAGATGCCAGTTTTACCGGCGCGTCCTGTGCGACCGCTTCTGTGAGTGTAAGCGTCGGTGTCTTCGGGCAAATTGTAATTAATGATATGCGTTAAATCATTAACGTCGATGCCGCGAGCAGCTACGTCGGTAGCGACGAGGAAATCGAGCTTTTTGGTGCGGAAACGAGACATAACGGAATCTCTTTGCGCTTGGCTTAAATCGCCGTGCAGCGGCTCGGAGTTATAGCCGTCAGCGATAAGTGCGTCAGCTATTTCTTGTGTGTCTTTGCGTGTGCGACAAAAAACGATACCATAGATATTAGGATGATAATCAACGATGCGTTTCAGCGTGGCGTATTTATCTTTAGCATGGACGGCATAGCAAATATGCTTGATATTATCGGCGCCTGCGTTCTTAGTACCGACAGTAATCTCGAGCGGTTTATCCATATATTTTTGAGCAATTCTTACAATTTCCGGAGGCATGGTAGCCGAGAAAAGGAAAGTAAAATGCTTTTTAGGAATTTTACTCATAATTGCTTCGATGCTGTCGCTAAAGCCCATAGTGAGCATTTCGTCGGCTTCGTCGAGTACAAGATATTGGACATCGCTAAGTGACAATGCTTTTCTTTCGATCATATCAATAAGACGTCCGGGAGTAGCGACTATAATTTGCGTACCGCGCTTTAAGGCACGGATTTGTGTTTCGTAGCTCGCACCACCATATATAGGTACAATTTTCAAATCTGCCATAAATTTGGCGTAATCCATTAGATCATCTGCGATTTGAATGCAAAGCTCGCGTGTAGGGCTTAAAATAAGCGTTTGGACTTTATTGCTTTTGGTGTCAGTATTTTGCAAAATCGGCAAACCGAAAGCAGCAGTTTTCCCAGTACCGGTTTGGGCTAATGCTATAATGTCTTTTTGTGGGTTAAGAATCAAGGGGATTACTTTCTCTTGAACAGGCATGAATTGGGTGAAGCCCAATTCGCTTATAGCTTTTATTAATTCGGGAGCTAAACCCGCTTCTTGAAATGTCATTTATTAGAACTTTTCTTAAAAATGTAAAAATATGTAATTACAAATATACAATAAAAATTATAAACAATTACAAAGTAATTGTTTAAGCTAAAAAATATGTAAAATAAATGAAAAAAGACTTGCATCTTGGGAGTCTTTTGATTTACTAATAAGCTCTGTTTTGGGGCTGTCTCGATAAGTAATAAATGAAGAACAAGCAGGGGCTTATCCTACTAAATCCCTTAAATACGGGTAGGTCATGCATCCTTGCTTGACCGTATTCCCTGATAACTTATCTTATGAGACAGCCATAGAAGTTGAACTGTCAATCTGCTGGTACTGGCTTTTTTAAACACCCCCGGCCCCCTCTTACAAGAGGGGGAGAAAGAAACACTTAAATTATAAGAACTTCCTAAACTACTTCTTTTGTTTTTTCTTGCTCCCTCTCCCTCGGAGAGGGCTGGGGAGAGGTCATATCAAGTGCTTATTCAAGTGCCTTTAGGGTCGGGGGGTGTTTAAAAATGTGGGTATCTTCATATTATTATTTCAACATTCCCGCTTGCCTTAAAAACACATTTTTTGCCTTACGAGAATACTCTAACAATTTTCGTAAGCAGAAGAAAAGTGTAGCTGAATCTATTACATCATTTAATATTAAAATACTACAAAACTTTCATTGTTTGTACTATATATTTTAATGATAAAATGTGTTAATTTGTTTTCGAGAAGAAATGTGTATTTAAAAAGACTTAATTTCTTGAGCAGGAAATTAAAGTCATAGTCCGAAGCCTTGAAGCAAAAAACAAAAAATGATTTTTTGTGGATCCCCTTGTTGTTGAGTTAAAGTTCACAATCAAGGCTTCGGGCTTTTTTATTTTTGTGTAACAAAAGAAAAAAAATATTGTTATAGTGGTTGTAAGGACTAATAGAAAAGATTTTACTGATAAACTGCTAAAAAGCAATTGAAAAAAGTAAATTATTGATAATAAATGAAATGTAAATAATGCTTCCAAAAACAATTTAAACAGACTAAATATATTTTTACGAAATTCGTGTTTTGTAAGGATATATTATAAAAATTATATTTTTTCTTAGTGAAAATAGTATAAAAATTATGTATTTTAGTAAAATGATATATATTAATTTTATTTTTTAAAATTTATGAGGTTAAACAAATGAAAAGTTTCTTCAAAAAGTTGAGTATAGCGATGCTGATGCTCACTGCTTTATACCTTCCAACGAAGGCGGATATAGTTACTGTTCCCTTAGTGCAGGGATCACTGACTTCTACCTGTCCTTTTTACACTTACTGGATGGACGGCGCTGCCTATATTCTTTATACGAATACAGAGATAACCGCAGCTGGCGGTGCTACTGGTACCATAAAATCTTTAGCACTTAACATATCTTCAATTGACCCGGATTTTGATCCTATCAATGGCTTTAAGATATTTATGCAGAACACTACAGCCACTACTATTACTGCACCCGTTGCAGTTGGTTGGACACAAGTATATTCTGTTGCCGTTTTTAATCCGCTGGTTACTGGCTGGAATACATTTAGCTTTAATCCTGCTAATTATTTCAGTTACGACGGTACAAAGAACCTGCTTATTAAAATTTGCTTTAATAATGCGAGTTACTCAAATTATTCAAATGTAATGGCTAACGCCGCTGCAGGCATGTGCTTGCAACGTTATCAAGATATGCCCACAGACGACGGATGCATTACCGAGCCGTCGAGTACGCTTTCTCCCAGTCGTCCTAATTTGAGATTTGACATCGAGATGAACCCGAAACTAATTGCAGTTTATCCTCCAGAAGGCGCTATTATCACTGCTGGAAGCGTTGTACCTGAAACAAGTCTCAACCAACCTGCATTTTCATTTAAACGCACAGCCACTCAGCCTGCTATTTATATGACATATACTATCTCGGGTCCATCGAACAACCCGCAGGTTATTTATCGCGCTGCAGCCGAAGGCACAGCAACGTATAGAATTCCTATTCCAACAAATTTAGTTGGCGATCCTAATGCTTATAAATTTAATTTTACTCATGCTTATGGGATTGCTGCTCATAGTGATGTAAATATATCGAATCCTAATTTAAAAAATACAGGTCGTCTCGATCTATCGAATCCTGGTATTTCAGGTGGCGAATACACTGTTACTGCTGTATTTGAGATACAAGGTTTTCCTGCATTGACAGAAACACGCATATCAAAATTCATCATTGCTTTGCCTTGGGATATTACAGTTGCTGGCATTACTCAGCCTGTAACTAAAAATCAGTTAAAATACCCACTTTTGGGAGCAACAGGCGTTCCAGTTCGCGCTAATGTTATGAACATCGGCACTCAGCCAGTTGATTCATTCAGCGTGAAAGTGGTTATCTATAAAGGTGCTAATATAGTAATGGCTCCACAACCTTTTATCTGGGTTAACAAAACCACTCCTTTGCAAACAGGCGCTATCGCACCTATAACATTCCCTGATTTCCGTCCAACAACAGTTGGCGAATACAGAGTTGTTGTAACTACAACTTTGCTTCAAACGCAAGATTTGGATCCTTCGAATAATATATTCCCGCTTCCTCCGAACGAACACATTTTCCAAGTTTCTTATGGAACGGATGCGAAAGTTGACCAAGTATTGGCACCTTCCGGTACTACTTACATAGGCCGCCCGATTACTCCATCAGCTAAGTTTTCTAATCAAGGTGTGGAAGATATTTCAGAGGTTCCCGCTACTATGGTTATCCGCGATCCAAATGGAGTTATAGTATATGATGAAGTAATAACTGTACCGAGTATTCCTTATACAGGGTCAGGCTATGCTATCGGTACTTTCAAAACTACATTTATTCCGCACATGATTGGCGTCTATACAGTAACTACAAATATCAATCCTAAAGGCGAAGGCGATCCTTCGGACAATACATTGACAACTACTTTCACAGTTGTTGATGCTTTAAACGGCGTTTATACAATCAGTGCAAGCGGCATAGGTACTCGTAACTATATAACTATCGAATCTGCTGTTCAATCACTTTTTGAACGCGGCGTAACTGGACCGGTTGTATTTGAATTGCCAGACAACGAATATTATGTTGGTCATACTTCAAGTTACGAACCTGCAATCGATTTCCGCTCTAAAATAGTAGGCGTTGATGCAACTAACACAATCACATTCCGCCCGTCAAACTCAAAAACAATTACAAGAGGCGGCGTGATAATTAACCTTAGCAGTGCTAATGGTATTGGCTTTATTTTTGGTCAAACAGTAAATTATCCTTCACCGATAGCACCAGTAAATTCCGTAAACGGCAGTGCATTAAAAAGAATATACGCTAACAGCGAAGGTTATATTACATTCGATGGCGGCGAGCAAAAATCACTTAAATTTATGATTCACTCACCATCGACACAACAATTCCGCACAGCTTTCTATATGGCTGAGGGCGCAAAAAACATTACTGTAAAAAATTGTTTAATTGAAGGACAAACTTCAACAACATCGCTTGCAAGCAGTTTACCTTTAGTTAATTTTTCTTTTGTCACTGACATTGGTAAATTCACTTATGAAGATAATGTTCGCGTTACTGGTTCTTTCTCAGCAGGTATTTTGTTAAGAAACAAAACACCGTACGATGCGAAATCTTCAAATAACTTCTACTCACTCGATACGATTCAAATTTCAAATATTCTCATCGAGAACAATGAAATATCTCACTTCGGCTACGGCGTTGTTTCGTTAGGTATTGGTATACTTAACTATAAAAAAGGAATCGTAAACGAATTACTTACTTATTATAACCATGATAATAAAATCACTAAAAACTTAATGCATGATTTAGGTCGCGCAGGCGTTTTCATGGGCTACGAAAAAAATTCCGAAGTTTCCTATAATCACATATATAACGTTATGGGTACTAGCGACGCAGCAGGCATCATTGTTGGTGGCGAAGCAAGAGGAACAGGCTTAGGTTATCACAATACAGATTTGATGATTGTTTCTAATGAAATTAATGACATTATGGCTAATACTATTTCTTATGGCGTAAAAGTCGAGCAAAGCCGTAATTACTTGCAAGAAACAGTTTCGGCTACTAAAATATTCCCAAACACACCGGAAAATATTACAGTTGCAAATAATGCAATCTGGGACATAAAAGCTAATTTGCTTACTACTCACAGAGTAGGTATATATTTAGCGACAGAACGCAACTCGGCAGCTCCAGATTTCAACACAATGATGGTTGCTCCAAAAGATTCTACATACTTGTCGCTCCGCGATAAAATTGTAAACAATACAATTATTATCCCTGACGACAACGGCGCTGCCAATACCGGCAACATCGCTGGCTTATCTATTGTCGGCGTTAGAGAAGTTATGGTTTATAACAACGCCATTGCTATCTTGGACCAAAATTCAGCTCCGTCCGTTGAGACAAACGCTGCCATATTCTATATGGGCAAAAAACCAAAAGCAATGGACAATAATTTCGACAGAAATGCTTTCTGGTTGGTCAATCCGAACGCAGCTTACTATCGCTTTGTAGAAACAAAAGCAGACAATTCTATCTTGAATATCGGCTTTGCTTCAGAATTTAAAACATTAAATCAATGGGTCAATTGGACAGGTGCAGATAAATATTCTGTTACTTATAACTTCCTAAATGATCTTGTATTTATCGGCTCAAACCCAACAAAACTAAGAGTAAAATCAAACCCGACACCAATTGGCTCGAAATTGAACAACCGCGGTACAGCAGTTGAAGGTATTAATTTTGACATCGATGGCAATCCTCGCGGATTGGCAAACCAACGCTATGACATTGGCGCTTTTGAATTCGCAGGCAGAGTTTACACAACCGATTTGGAAGTTTCCTCAATCACAGCTCCGGGTGCTTATACAGATTTGCGCACTACATCAATGTTCAGCGATGCTGAATATATTATGACAAAAGCTCCAATCGACGTAAAAACTATTATTCGTAATAATGGTAGTATTTTGGCTGTCGATAAATTAGTGAAAGTTGAAATTTTCCGCGAAGATACACTTGGTAATTTCACTTCTGCTCCTATTGTTACAAAATCAGTAAAAGCTACTATTTCCACAACTGACGACCAAGAAATCAGCTTTGGCTTGGCAGATGGTTTGAACAATGATGATTGGACTCCGGCTACTTATTCACAACTAACAGGCTATAACGTTCCTGCTCATTTCAAAACAATGATGCCTAACGTTACACCAAGATACAAAATCGTTATAAGTCTTCCTTCTGACGAAGTACCTTCGAACAACGTTTTATCCAATAAAATTGTTCGTTTCTACTTGAAACGCTCAGGTTTGAACATGTTATTGTCACTTGAAAACAGTCATATAACAACAGTCGGCACACCAACTCCTACTACATTGCAATTGCAACAAATCGCAGGACGCGTAAACGCAGACAGCTTAATCAGAGCATTCAACGATATCGGATGGTATCAAACTAAGGGTGAAAACGACCATGATTTCGATTTATTCGAACGCAGCGGTTGGGAAACACGCTCGGTTAATTATCCAATGTATCGTACTCTCGCTTGGTCAGATGCAAGCTTGAAACCACTAACTATCAGCGAAATTAACGACCTTAAAGCATTTACTGAAGCCGGCAGAGTTGGCGAGAAGAAAAACTTGATTTTCGCAAGTCAAGAAGTTGCACGACTTAATTCTTTGGTAACTTATCCGGAAGGACTTAGCTTCTTGTATAACGTTTTGAGAGTTTCTCCAAGTTCAGTAAGAACATTCGTAGGTCCGTCTGACCAAATCGTTGGCGTTACTTTGGCAAGAAATATCCAAATGGATATTATCCCCACAGGCTTCACTGGCGACACAGACCCACAAGGCGATATCGTTACAATTAACAATGACGGCAACGGTATTTCGAGAATTGGCTATTACTACGTTACTCCAACAAGTGTTGGCATGAACAGCAAGATTATGAGCGTTGCTACATCAAGTATTGGCACAAACGTAATTTATGCAGGCTTAGATTGGCGTCATTTCGCAGATCCGGAAGCATTTATCCGCTCGACTATGGATTATATTGAAACCAATGGCGGAACTATTATTCCTGTCGAATTGCTTTCATTCAATGCAAATTCAATTGCTAACCGCGTTGAACTTAATTGGAACACAGCTTCGGAAGTCAATTCTTCACGCTTTGACGTAGAAAGAGCTGATGTAAACACAACTGGCGCTGCTACTTTCTCTAAAATTGACGAAAAAGCAGCTTCCGGCAATACTAACATCATTACTGAATACGGTCCGGTCATCGACCGCAACGTTACAGCAGGCAAAAGCTATGCTTATCGCTTGAAAATGATTGACTTCAACGGCGACTTCAAATACAGCAACGAGCAAATCGTTACTTTGGACTTAGCTGAAGGCACATTGTCAATCAATCAAATTGCTCCAAATCCTGCCATTAACTTTGCAAACTTGGAAATCAGTTTGGCAAGCGACGCATCCGTTACTGTTCAAATCTATGATATGAGCGGAAGAATGACAGCTTCGCAAACATTTAACAACATGAACGCAGGAACAAATAACATTTCGTTAGACACGAAAGCACTTGTTTCCGGCAGCTATCGCTTGGTAATTTCACAAAACGATGCACAAGCAACAGCAAACATCACAGTAGTTAAATAATACATTTAACTTTAAAGCGCAGCACATGTAGCTTTTTAAGTTAAGAGAACATAAAAAGCCCCGAATTCGCAAGAATTCGGGGCTTTTTTTTTAAAGCAGGCAGAAATTAAATTTTGTACAAAACCAAAAAAAATTGTAAATTAGGGGATAGGCAAAGTGAAAAATGAAGAAACATCATACTTTTTTTTTGAAGTTAACATGACACATAAATGAATATAGTTGGGAAAATAATTGGTATAAAATATAAAGCTTTTTTATCTGTTGAGCTAAAAGGATATAATATTGAAGATTTCAATATTAATGAAATACCTTCAGCTTGCTTTTTGAAAGATGATAATCAAATTATGGGTATATCCAAATGGGTCTCTCCTAAAAGAACAAGATCGTATCCTTACGAAAGAATCTATAATACCTTATCAAATTTAAAAAAAATAACAGTCATTCCAATTATAAAAGATGAGGGCGCGAAAGGAGACAGAGATTTTATTCAGTGGGATACAGTTTCACTCATGTCATTATTAGATGTTTTTGTTATATTTGCGTATTATGCTGATGCAACTGAAAAAAATGGAAAAATTACATATCAGAAATTTGATAACGGTTATGTTCTTTCTAAAATTAATGAAATAAAACAATATCATAGTTCAGCTTTGCATTGGAATTTAAACGAATTAAAAACCAATCTTCATAATTTAATTGATAGAGTTAAAGTAAATTATTCGGAAATAGAGAAATCGACCGGCGTAAAACTACATAATTTTAAAGGTATAGACAATTTCAAGATAAGAATAGGAGAAGACGTTTCACTTTTTCTCGATTATTCACGGAATAAATCGGAAAAAGCCCAGCAACGCGAGTTTGTTACATTTCAACCAAAAGAAAAATTAGCTACATTAAGCAAAGCTAAAATTACAATTGAAAATTATTTGGGTGGGAAATACTTTTTCACCGTAGATGAAATATTACTTAAAAAGGACTGTGTATGGCTAATTGAAAGCAAGCACAGTGTTAATTCAATTCTTCCGAGTAAAGGAGATATTAAAGACGGATTGTTGAAAATGATACTTTATTGTAATCTTTCTGAAATAATGATAAATGATATTAAGCTTACTGCAACGGCGGTTTTGTGCTTGACATCGACTAAGCTAAAAGGGAAAACATCGTCAACGGATAACAAAGCAAGTATCGAAAAGTTTTTAGAAACTAATAAATTCACAGAATCTCAGATAGATTTTATAGAAAGGCTTTTTGCAGAAGCAGAGCATAATAAATTCACAGTTGAAATAAAGGCAGCGAAATGATAAAAAGTCCATTAAGATATCCGGGCGGGAAAAGCAGAGCTGTTGGGAAAATAGGAGCACTTTTGCCGGAGTTCGATGAATTTCGTGAGCCTTTTTTGGGCGGCGGTTCTGTATTTATTTATGCAAAGCAGATTTATCCTGACAAATCATATTGGGTTAATGATCTTTATTTCGAGCTTTATAAGTTTTGGGAATATGCTCAAAAAGATGTAAAATCATTGATAAATAAGATTTATATTTGGCGAAATGAATTTCCTATTGGCAAAGAGCTTTACAAATTCTTAAATGAAAATATGAAGGATTTTAATGATTTGGATAGAGCAGCTGCCTTTTTTATATATAATCGAATTACTTTCTCGGGGACGAGCTTAAGCGGAGGTTTTAGCGAGCATGCTTTTGAAGGCCGCTTTACTGAAAGTAGCATTGAGAGACTTTACAACTTTTCAGAGGTTATAAAGGGAGCTGCCATCACTAATCTTGATTATAAACAATTAGTCGAGGAAAAAGGGGATAATGTTTTTATTTTTCTGGATCCTCCATATTACTCTGCCACTAAATCCGCCTTATACGGAAAAAACGGCAATTTACATAAATCTTTCGACCATGTGAAATTTGCTGAAATTATGAAAAATTGCAATCATAAATGGCTTATTACGTACGACGATAGCCCCTATATCAAGGATTTGTTTTCTTTTGCAAATATAGTTCCATGGACCTTAACCTACGGGATGAGAAATGTAAATTCTAATTCCACTCAAAAAGGAAAAGAGCTATTTATCGCTAACTATCCGATTGAAATACCTTGCGACAAGCAACTGCAATTGTTTGATGAGAATCCTTAGAATCTTTTTTTCTATTCAATTCTGAATAACTTATAATTTTGATAAATGGATTATTTTCGATATTTTAAAAGTTTCTTTTTGCCAAATTTCAAGGATTTTTATTGATGATTAAAATGAAAAATACGTTTCTCGCGAAAGCAACGCTTTTGATTGTTTTTTTGCTGGTCAGCAGCTCGTTGCCCGCTAAAGATTTAAAGCCGTTTACTTTTGAAGATGCAATGGGATTTAAGACAGTTCGACGAATTGCCGCTTCGGCTGACGGCAAATGGTTTGGCTTCGCAATGGTGCCGGACAGGGGAGACCCATCGTTGAAATTCACATCCACAAGCGACACCACGAGTTATTTTTATAGTCGCGGAACCGCTCCTCGCATATCCAAAAATTCACTTTGGGCTGCATTTCAAGTTTTGCCAAAGGCGATAGACATTGAAAATGCTAAGACGCCGAAGGACAAACCAAAAAATACTTTCTCTATACTTAATTTGACTACAGGAAAAACTGTCAACAAAGGCAATATATCTAAATTTGAATTCTCTAACGATGGCAAATGGCTTGCATATCAAGACGCAGAGCCTTCCGAAGAGAAAGATAAAAAATTGAAAGATAAAAAGATAGGTAGCTCGCTTTTCATTCGGCATTTAAACAGCGGTACAGATATACGAATTGACCAAGCAGGCGAATTCAAATTCGACAGTTTGTCCAATTTTATTTTTTATACTATAAACGCCAATGACGGAGAAGGAGACGGGCTTTACGGACGCAGGCTTGATGAGCCTTATGCACCGGAATTTGTTATCAAAGCTGAGGATAAAACAATAGCTTCAAATATTGAGTGGAGCGAACGAGCAAAATCTCTTGCTTTTGATTGGGCGCCGCTCAATGAAACTGGCACCGCCAAAGATTTCTCGCTATACTTTTGGAATGCCGCCACGCCTGAAAGCGTTGTTCTGCTTATTGATTCTATCAACATGCCAAAAAAACATTATATTCCAGCAAAAAATTCTTTCAATTGGACTTCTGACGGCAAGCGGCTGTATTTTGGTTTGAAACCACTTTCTCAAAAGTATGTCGAAAATGCTGAGAAAACAAAATATACAGATTCGACCTTTTTTAATTTGGATACTATCCAAAGCCGTGCTGATTTAATTCTTTGGCATTGGAATGACCCGCTTATCAAGACAAATGCAATCAATCGCTGGAAAGATGACAAAGATATTTATTCGACATTTATGATTAATATTGACGATAAAAAGCACCATCGTGAGCCTGTACGAACTCACGGGTGCCCTGTCACTGGCCTTGAATTCGGACTCTGACTGGCGCCCTTTCAAAAT
>JBBRJR010000040.1:0-13909 GCA_038218865.1 Kapaibacterium sp. (SeqCode)
GCATTCAGCCAAAATATATAAAAATTGTAGCTCCCAATCCCGTTAAATACGATGAAATAGTAGAAATAATCTATACAGTTCCTGACGAAACAAACGCTACTATACGAATTTACGACCAAAGCAATAGAATTGTCAAGGAAATAATTCGTTCAGAATTAAGGCTACCGAATATAAATTATTGCGATAGGTGGGACGGACGTCTTCCGGACGGAACGCCAGCCGCTAATGGTATTTATTACATTAGCTTGGAACTTTCGAGCGGAGTAAAAGAAATTTATCCTGTGTTTATTAGGAAGTAGAAATATTAAACCAATATAAATATATCGAGTAATTTTGGTCGATTGCTGTTTTTTGCTTTTATTTTAAAATAATTATGTAATTTTGTATGTAAAACAATTACAAATTACTTTTTAGGTTAAAAAAATGCAAATATCCGGCGTAAGATTTGGCTCAAAATTACTCGAGACAGTAGATTTCCCCTGCGCGGAATTTCTGCTTGGAAGCGCTACGAAAGAAGAAATTCAAGCAAAGCTCGACCAATACGGCAAACTCGTCGTAAAACCTCTATTTTTTGGCGGCGTTGGCAAAAAAGGGAAAGCTGGCTTAATTCGCATAGTGGACAACGTCCATGATGCACTTCAAGCAAAAGAAGATCTTTATTTTGCCGAAATAAAATACGGCTCGAAAACTATTAAGGCTACAGGTGTAAATTTCGAAGAATTTATTCCGTCTGAAATTGAAGTATATTTCAGTATCAGTGATTCGACAATTGAAAGAAAAACTGTTTTTACTTTGACTCCTCACGGTGGCGTTGATATAGAAGATCTGCCAGCGGACAAAAAGGTTAGCATGTGGATTGATCCGCTTATTGGCATAAAGTCATTCGACATTACAAATGCTCTAAACGATACCGGCTGCCCTGAAAAATTCATTTCTCCATTAGTTCAATACTTACCCCGCCTTTGGGATCTATATAATAACTATGGCGTTACTACACTCGAATTAAATCCGATTCGGCTGAAAAAGAAAGGCAACTCCTATATACCAATCGCTGCCGATATAAAAGCATCATTTGACGTGGACAATCCAAATTGGAAGCGTCTGGATTTGCCACCATCGGTATTCCAATCTGACGTTTCTCCATTTGAAATGGCAATTAACCAATTGCGCACTTATCAAGGGCAAAGCGACGTTGTAGAAATTAATCCCAGCGGTACAATTATTCCTTTTATGTTCGGCGGAGGAGCAAATTCAGCTTCAACCGAAACACTTGGCACAAAAGCTATTTTCGCCTCCGACTTCGGCGGAAATCCACCGTACGAGAAGATGTACGAAATAGCCCGAATTGTTTTCAAGCATTGGTATGAGCAAGCGAATGTGCTTTTGATTATCGGCGGCAAAGCAAATAATACTGATATTTACGTTACATTCAAAGGTATTTTCGATGCCTTGCGTGATCATGTAGCCGAGCATGGCAAGCACGATATATATACTGTCATCGGCAGGGGCGGACCTAATCTTATACAAGGAATGTTCCACGCAAAAGATATACTGGACACTCTCAGATTGCCATATAATATGTTTGGCTTCGACACATCGATGATTCGGGTTATCGAGCATGCCAAAAAGGTTGATGATTGGTGGATTGCCGGCGGACGCGACGAATACAAAAAAGCTACGGTCAATAATTAATTCAAAAAAAACAATAATAAAAATTAGGATAAATTATAATGAAACAGCTGAATAGTAAACCATTCCCTTATTTCGTGGGAATTTATTCTCTCGAAGAGCTGGTTACAAAAGATTCAAAAGTCTGTGTAATAAATATATTAGGAACAGAAAGCCGAAAAGTTACTCCGATTTCTAACGAGTACAGCGGCGGCAACGTAGTAGCCGGTGTCCAATATGGCAGACGAGCTCAATTAGAGTCAGAAGTGGGAGATATTCCAATATTTCGAAGTATCCGCGACGTAATGGAACACGGCATTTTCTTTGATATTGGCGTAGTCTATCTTCCACCAACGGCGGTTGCTCAGGCAGTTGCCGAATTGGTTACATTTAACCCCGGGCTTAAAAGAATAGTAATAGTTACCGAGAAAGTTCCGTCACGCGATTCGATGTATATACGTTTTATATGCCAAGAAGCCGGCGTGGACGTCATTGGCGCGAATTGCTTAGGCGTGGCTAATGTTTGGGACAAAGTACGTGTCGGTGGCGCTTTGGGCGGCGATAAACCTGAGGAAACTTTGCGAAAAGGAAGCGTTGCCATCCACTCGAATTCCGGAAATTTCACGACCACTATTTCAGAATATCTTCGTACCAGCGGCTTTGGCATTTCAACTGCGGTAAGCTCCGGAAAGGACGTTTATATTCATTTCGCTTTGCCTGAGTTTTTGTTCGCTGCGCAAAACGATCCACGAACAAAAGCAATTGCACTTTATTGCGAACCGGGCGGGTACTATGAAAAAGTAGCACTCGATTACATCGAAAACCGCACATTTGCGTTTAATAAGCCTATGGTTGTTTGCGTTACCGGTCGCTGGAAAAAAGAACTTACTCGTTCTTGCGGGCATGCCGGCGCCTTAGCTGGCGGTGGAGACGACGCAGAAACAAAAGAGAACTGGTTTGATGACTATTTCGGGGTGCCTGTTTTCGACCCGAATAATCCAAAAGTATCTAAGCTTGGCGTAAGGATTGCTTCTATACAAGACTTCCCAAAAGCAATGAAAGCTGTCTATGCTAAAATAGATGAAAAACCTGATTTCGAGGAGAGCGGCGATCTTTCTTTGAAATTGTGGGTAAAAGATAATATTTTACCTTTGCCGGCTGAACTTGCACTGCCAGTAGTTGAAGCAATTGAGCCTTATAAAACTCAAATAAAAATGATTAATAAGCAAATAGGGGCAAAATATTTGAGGCAATCGATGAGGAATAAATCCGGCGCTTCGGTTATGGATCCAACCACTCAAGTAACAATGGTTCATGGCAAATCAATTTTAGAGCTTTCCAAATTTTCACTTGAAGAAAATTTATATTTTTCTTTAGCTAAAGCTATGCCTGATAAAAACGACTTACCTTCGCTTAATATGCTGCTTAATCTTTTCTTTAAAATTGATATGGCAAGCATGGACCAAATTGATTATGCAAAAGCTAACGATTGTACACCGAATGCTTACATATCATCTCAAATTTCATTAATTGGCAATAAAAGCTTGCTGAAAAAAGCAAGTGAATTCAGCAAATTGATGATAGATCTAATCCGCGAAAACGATATAGACGAACGTACCACTTCATTCCCGAAAGAGATTGATGATTTTATTTTTGCTAATATTTTTTCGGATGAAACTACTCAAATAGATGAGACTTCAAAAGTACTTTTGAAATCTATTAAAGACAGTGAGAAAAAATGTGTGTCCGTACTTTTGGCTAAGCACATAATCGAGCTTGCTGAGAAAAATAAAAAAGAAATTCGGGATATATGCTCTTTCTTACTTGCTTCGGTATCACTTTGCATTTTCTGGAAGCCTCTTTTAGAAAAACGCATGACAAGAGATACAGCCGAAAACGCTTTGTTCTATTTATATTCTGTGGCAAATGTGGTTGCATTCAGCGTAACTAACAGAAAAGAGAACAAATTCTGGCAAAAGCTAACAGATACTAAAGTGTCTAATATCACGGAAAGTTTTTCAGTCAATACGTTTAAGATTCTGTTTAATCGTCAACCAAAAGATTATGAATTAATGGAACTTAAGTACCTGATTGGTTTAACACTTTCCAATGGTCCCGGTACTATTTCAGCAAAAGGCGCTAAAGAAACTGTTTCTGCTCGCAATCATATTCCTGCTGCTTATGCTGGTTTCATGCTGAACACAGGCTTCGCACATGGCGGCAACGGCTTCGAAGCAGTAGAATTTCTTTTGAATAATTTCAGTGGACAAAACATTGAAAATCCGGGCGATAAGTCACACAATATCGATATTCAAGCAATTGCTTCAGCAGCTGCGAAAAAATTTGCAGAATATAAAAAAGTTGAAAAAGATACTGGTAAAATGGAATACGCTCGCATTCCCTGCGTTAACCACCCTGTTTTCAAAGGACATGATATTAATATAGATCCGCGCGAAGAATTTATTCGCAAGGAACTCGAAAAAAATGATATATATAATATATTCCTTGACTTTTATCACAAACTGGTTACCGCTCTTTTCCACGAAGGTGCGACTAAGAACGTATTTTGCGTAAATGTCGATGCGGTAATATCTGTAATAGCACTTAAGCTTGTTTGGAGTGATTTAGCAAATCAAACGATAACCAAAAAGCAAATTCAAGACCTCGTATTCATATTATTTTTGATTGGACGCTCAATTGGCGTTACCTCAGAAATAGCAGACCACAGAGATCGCGGTACGGATATGGATTGCAGAACGCCTCAATCGGAATTGCAATTTGTGCCCTAAAATGCTTTCAATCATGTGTTTATCGTAAGCCGTTGGATGTCTTATATTACATATTCTTGGGGGAAATGGTCAAGCAAGGATGCTTGACCTACCCGTATTTAAAGGAGTTAGTAGGACAAGCATCCCTGCTTGTCATTAATTTACGACCCACAAAACAGCCACCTAGTAATGTTACGAAGCTAAGATATTAATACGACCTCTGCGCCGACCCTCCAAAGGAGAGGGTCGGCGCAGAGGTCGTATTTGTACCTTATTCAAGTAACATTAGCCCAATGGGTGTTTAAAAATGTAAGCATCATTACATTATTGAAAAAAAATGATTTTATCGCTCGGCATATTTTTCTTTATTTAATATTTTAACTAATAAGCCCCAACGCTTGTCCACAGTAAATCCAAGCTTTGTATAAAAATCTTCAACAAAGAAAGTTGTTTTAATTATGTCAATACCTAAGCTTTGCATTCTGATTATAAAATCCTCCATCATTGCCCTACCTAATCCACGGGATTGAAATTGAGAAGCAAGCACTATACCGTCCAAAAGGCAAGAGTTGTCTTCTTTTAATTGGTAAGTTATGCCGCCGGCTATTCTATCTTTCGAATCGAACAAAATGATAAATTGATCTTGCACTGTAACGACTTTAGAAAATTTTTCTTTGTAGAACAAGCGATAGAGCAAGCCAATTTCTGCCGGTTCAGCAGGCTCTCTGAATAAATAGATGTCGCCAAAATTGTCTTTGAAAGTAGTTCTGACAATAACCTCTTTTTTTTGTTTATCCTTGAATTTTTGCAAATCATAATTAAGATTCTTTTTAATGCCAGGAAATACCATTTTGCTGAATACTTGGCGATCGATTGGGTCGTCCAATATAGCCTGCAAATCAGATAGTTCAATTAATTGAGTAGCTGGGACTTTTTTGTCCTTGTTCATCTTTTTGAGTAATTTATCGAAATTACTTCGGATTTGGAAGTCTTTGTAAGCGAAGTATGTATGTCGATAAAACTGGTAGCGTGCTATTTCAGGGAAACGACTTAGCCGGTATAAATTATATAATTCCAAAACTGACTGCTCTTTGGCTTGTGGTATTGCGTTTGGATTAGTATTTTGCCAATCATGATATTTGTCTATTGCATATATTAACGGCAGCGGATGATAGTAATAATCCTCCCTTCCGGCGATGTATTTTTTTAACTCATTTGATAGTAATTTATCGTTGAAATGAATCTCATTTATGGCCAAATCTTCGAGCAATTCTTCAAAAAATACATCAGATTTCTCTTCGCCAATTCCTTCGATTGCGGCATCGAAGAGCCATGACAGTTCTAAATTGTCTTTTGTCCAAGAATAATGATGTAAAGCTTTTCTAAAGAAATTATTTATCATTGGTTCGATTAATGATAAAGTAGAAGTGTAATCTTTTAGACTTGCTAAAGACAAAACAGTGGCTCCGTCTCTAAAATCCAAGTCGGAAACAACAACGTTTGAGGGAGTAATGGCTCCCGGTATTATCTTTTGAGCGCTATTACGCCAAGCTCTGAAAAAAGCTGCTAAGCCCTCGGTAAATAACCTTTTCAAAACATTTAGGCGCGGAAGAGGCAAACCCGGCATTCTTGTTGAGGATATTTGTCTTATTCTTTCCCATACCGTTAAATCTCCAAGAAAAGCCATCGTGCGAGCCTCAAGCTCCGGACGTGCGCAGCCCAATTTAGGCAGTACATTTGGACCAAGCGGATAGCCCGAGACAGCTATAAGCCAAAGAATAGTCTCGAAATTATTTTTATCAGACAAATCATCGTTTAATACCATCTGCAAATCATAGTGCTTTCCTTGCACGCAATTTATACTTAAACGATATACCTGACTTTGATATAAGCTATAAATTTTAGAAATCCAAATGCCGTTTTCTGGTATATCTTCTAAATCAAAATCATATTCGTCAAAAGCCAATATTACTGATTGTTTTAAAAAAGTAGTGTCAATTAAAACTTTCTTAATGTTGTCTATTTCTGCGTAAGACAATGTGTCTTCAAAAACAATTTTATTTATCCATCTCAAAGGGAATTTTGCTATCGAAATAGTATCCAAGCTTTCCTCGTATCGGCATGATAATTCCCAAAAAAACTTTTCTGCAATTTTAGAAAGTATAGGGTCAGCTTTGTGCAAAACCCAATTAGATAGCTCTACTCTAACGGGCGGATAATACTCGGGCTGGTGCTTTACGAAATCCACCAAAAGACGAAAAACGCCTTCTAATTGTTTGTGCAATGCTTCGCTTTGGGGCCAATTTAGTTGTTCACGATAAATTAACAGGCGTTTCCTTAAAGCATTCAATCTTCGTCTCTCAAAATTGCTTTGTGCAATTATTTCGATAGATTTCTCATTTAAAAACGATAAGCCTGATTCCAAAAATGCAGGAATAATTTTAGAGCTTGCTGCCATTGAGTCATCCATAAGAATAATTCTATAAGCGAAGCAGCGAACCTCCTCAGTGGGATGGTAGGCAATAGCTTGCAATCGCAAACGAATGGCTTCGGCAGTTCTTTCATCAGTTTTATTGACGAAAGTTTCAATTTGTTCGAGAGCTTTTAAGGCTTCAAAATCATCATTGAAATAAGTGTCGCAAATCAATTTATTGATTAAAATAAGATTATAATTTTTAATTCCTTTTATTGATTTATAAACATCAGCAGAAAAGTTTCTGTACTGAGAAAAATCTCGAAAAATGACTGCAGATATGTTTTTTAGGGGAAAATCCCAATTCACTTTGATTGGTAGAAAACTAATAAGTTGAGCGTTGCCAATCCAAAGGAAAGGCTGCAAAGCAAAGGCACCCAAATCAATTTGATTGCTTGAGATTGTATAAATTAAATCGCCGACTTGATACTTATTATCACTTATTTTTGCAATATTAAGACTGAGAGATGTTTCTTTATTGATGATCCCGTGTTCATAAGAAATAACATCGTCTTCCAGCCATGATGAATCACGGTATATCCACAAAGGTATGATAATCTTTATGCCGTCTTTGATAATTTCAATAAAATCTTTTTGATAAAGATGATTAATTATCTCCGAAAAGTTATTCTCTATTGCTTTTCTATTAAAAGAACCTTTTGGGGTAACTTCGCCCAAATCGGGGCTGAAATCTCGCTGTAAAATTGTGAAATTTACTACTCTTTCGTAAGGAGCTAAACTTGCATTGGCAGCGGCTATTATTCTTTGAAAATACTTCCTTGGGTTTTCTTTTGTATCTTCGTCCTCAAAAAGAACATCATAGAAATCAGGAACAATCAGCAACGTATTGTATGCACGGGCATCTCCTGCTAAAAATACATGTTTTATGCCCGGGACACCTTCGAATTTTGTTTCCACATTACGTGGTGAAACTGTCTGTCCTTTGTTATTCTTATATATGTCTTTTACTCTATCAACAATTTCATAATATCCCTTTTCATTTACTTTGAATACATCGCCAGTAGGCATCCAAAAATCTAAATCATCAGAGACTGGAAAGGGGATATGGCTGCCGAATGGTTTCTCGACTACGTAGTTTGCAACGTAATCCCCACGTATTAGCATTTCGCCGGTGGAATGAAATTTAGTGTATATTCCGGGCAGCGGTTTGCCCACAGTGCCGGGCGAATAATCCCCCGGCGGTGTCATGGTTATTCCGCCGGTAGCTTCTGTCATACCGAATCCGCTGGCAAGCTCGACATTGTTTTTCTGGAAAAAAATGAAAATTTTTGGGTCCAAATATCCAGCAGCAGAAAGTCCCCAACGTAAATTCGACCCTATGACAGATCGCACGGTTTTTTCAATATCTTTGGCGGAAATAATACTTTCTGTTTCCTCTATTATTCTTTCGTAAAGTTGAACCCAGCGAATAGGGACGCTAATAAAACCTGTCGGATTAACTTTCGGGAATAGCGATAAAAGTGTCTCGGATGATGGATTGCCAGCGAAAACGTAAGTACCGTTCCAATATATCATTCCCATCATTTCGAGATAGCGACCAAAAGTGTGAAACAGAGGTAAAAAGCACAGCAGTACTTCATTTTTCCCAACGTTTGGCAAAGCGGCAGCGCGTGCAAACCGCTTACTGACCAGATTGTAATTAGAAAATGAAACACCTTTGGGAACGCCCGTGCTGCCTGAGGTAAACATGATTGTGCAAACTTGATCTATTTCCAGACGATGGCGTTTATTGAGAGTACGTTCGATATCTTCGGAATTATACGTTTTACTGAGCAACGGCAGATATTGATGCTTAGTCAGATCCTTTGCTGTTTCGTTTAAATGGAGCAGTAAAGTACGATTCGGAAGTTCTTTTGTGATTTCTTCAAGAAAAGCCAGTCGCTCTGATGAATCAGTAACAATTATATTGAAATTCATTAACTTGAATATACTTAGCAATTCATCAGCAGAGAAATGGACATTAAGCGGTGAAACTGGAATATCCCACGCTAAACAAGCCAGATCAACCAAAGCAGATTCAGGCGAGTTCTCACAAAAAATTGCTACCCTCGGATTGTTTGCTACCGATTTATAGATCGCGACTGCTGTCTCTTTGGTTCTCTGCCAAACTTGTTCATAACTGAAGCGGGAAGGGGTCGGCGAAGCCATATCTATAAATAATACTTTTCGAGGATTAGCATCTACTCTGCTTTTTAGGAGATTATTGAAAGAATAATCCGACGATTGAATTAATTTGAAAGCGCAATCTGCCCATTTGCTTAAATAATCTTCGCTTTCCAGCATTTTCATAAAATCAGAGTTGGCAGTAAAATTCAACCAATCATGAATAACTTCTCGCGACAATTGTAACGTTTCATTCTTTTCTATCAAGTTAATAGTAACATCAACTAAAGCTTGTGCGTGAGAACTTTGAAATACAGAATAATCAGTTTTCAGTTGAGTTAGAAAGCCGTAAAATTCATCTTTGTTCTTTTCCATAAAAATTTGGTTGAATGTGAAAAATAATATCAAATTACATAAATATTCGGGTAAAAAAAAGAAAAAAAACAAGTAAAATGCGTTAAATAAGTTTTTCTTTATGGATATAAATATATCGGTAATTATTAATTCAATGAAAATTTAATAACGCTTTATTCATAATAACGGGTCGTTTTTTAATCAAATAGCCTTAAATCATCATATTTAGTGCTAACTAACTTATTTATTTGAATTTAGGCTTGCCAAAGTTCAGTTTTTATTATTATATATTGTAACTTTTCTTTATCTTGCAAGTTGAAACAAGGAAATTTTAATTTTTTTCAATATATTAAGTAATTGGATAGTATATGGCTAACGTTCTTCAAAATTATGAGAACCTCAAAAAGGCGCTTGATTTTGCTTCAACAGATGCTGACAATACTGGCAAGATAATCATTCAAGTTGGATCTGCAACTTGCGAGAAAGCTGCCGGCGCTGATTCCGTACGCGATGAATTTATCAAAATGATAAAGGCATCCGGCAGGGAAGATATTGTCATTAAGCAAACCGGTTGCACCGGTCGTTGTTCGCAAGAGCCTATTGTTGGTGTCTTCATACCTAAGCAATTCCCTGTCAAGTATTCACAAGTAAAGGTTGAAGAAGTACTGGAAATCTTTCAAAAGCACGTAATTGGCACACAGCCTGTGGCTAAATTCATGCTTGACAAAATGACCGATACGCTTTATCGGCATGTCGTTACAATTTGTTCCTCGAATAAATGCAACACAAACAATCACTCTTGGATTGATGCATTTAATCGTATAATTAAGGAAATTGACCTTCCCGAAACTGAAGTTAAAGTACTCCAAGGTGGATGTATTGGCTTATGCTTGGAGGAGCCGGAAGATATAAATCACGGCGTAATGATGGTTTTCCCCGAAAATGTTATTTACAAATTTAATAATGATGACGAGCTTCGCATAATCATCGATAAACATTTGGTTAAAAATGAACTCGCTCGCGATTTCATGGTACACACGGACAATTTAACCGAAGTTTACTTTAAGCTTTACGGCGACGTTTCTTTTTTCAATAAACAAACACGCATAACACTTAGAAATTGTGGCATTATCGATCCCGAAAGCTTGACTGACTATATTCACGCTCAAGGGTTCGAAGCTCTTGCACGTGTGCTTTACAAAGGCACGCCCGAATTCGTTATTGACGAGATTACTAAATCCGGCTTGCGTGGTAGAGGCGGCGGTGGTTTCCCGACAGGACAAAAATGGAAAAACACTCGGACAATGAACGCCGCAGATCCTATAAAGTATGTGATTTGCAACGCTGACGAGGGCGACCCTGGCGCATTTATGGATAGAAGTGCTTTGGAAGGCGATCCATTCTCTATAATAGAAGGAATGATAATCGGCGCTTATGCAATGGGAGCTACAAAAGGATATTTGTACATTCGAGCCGAGTATCCACTGGCTATCGAACGCATCGAAAATGCTATTTGGAAATGCCACAAGATGAATTTATTGGGCAAGAACATACTCGGCTCCGGCTTCGATTTTGATTTAGAAGTACGCTTAGGAGCAGGCGCATTTGTTTGCGGCGAAGAAACTGCACTTATACAAAGCATCGAAGGAAAACGCGGGCAACCGCAAATCCGCCCGCCTTATCCATCGCTCAAAGGCTTGTGGGGACATCCGACAAGTATCAATAACGTTGAAACTTGGGCTAACGTTCCTGCTATTTTACTTTACGGCGCAGACTGGTTCTCACGCATCGGCACTAATGGAAGCAAAGGCACGAAAGTATTTGCTTTAGCCGGTAAAATTAAAAACACAGGCTTGGTCGAAGTACCGATGGGAACGACCTTGCGCGAAATAATATTTGATATTGGTGGCGGTGTTCCCAACGGCAAGAAATTAAAAGCAATCCAAACTGGCGGGCCGTCAGGTGGTTGTATTCCATTAGATAAAATAGATACGCCAGTCGATTACGAAAGCTTAAAAGAAATAGGCTCTATGATGGGCTCAGGCGGTATGATTATTTTAGATGAAGATGATTGCATGGTTTCTACCTCCAAATTCTTCTTGGAATTCACCAAAGATGAATCTTGTGGCAAATGCCTGCCCTGCCGAGAAGGAACTTTCCGCATGCTCGAGATATTGGAAAGAATTACCTCCGGCAATGGCGTTATGGAAGACTTGGATAAATTAGAGCGTTTGGGCAAACACATAATGAAATCCTCATTGTGCGGATTAGGCATGTCGGCGCCAAATCCTGTTTTATCGGCAATAGCGAACTTCCGCGAGGAATTTGTTGCGCATATTATTGATAAGCGCTGCCCAACGCAAAGATGTTCCCAATTGATTACTTTCAAAATTATACCAGAGAAATGTACAGGCTGTACTCTTTGCGCCCGTCGTTGCCCCGTTTCGTGTATTCGCGGTTTTGCTAAAAAGCCACACGAAATTATGCAAGAACATTGTATTAAATGCGGCGAATGCTATAATTCTTGTAAATTTGACGCAATTGAAAAATATTAGGAAAATAAATCTATGAAATATATTAATGCTATTATTGATGATATGCAGGTATCTGTTTTGGAAGGAACAACGATTATGGAAGCTGCCGATAAAATCGGTGCGCATATTCCTCGTTTGTGCTATCATCCGTTTCTATCAACAGAAGGCGCTTGTCGCATCTGTGTCGTTGAAGTAGAAGGAATGAGAAATTATTTACCTGCCTGCGCTTCTGTACTTACAGAAGGTATGAATGTAAAGACAAATTCGCCGCAAATTCGCCAAACTCGCAGAGACTTGGTCGAGCTATTGCTTGACAACCACCCCAAAGCCTGCTTAACTTGTGTGCGCGACGGTAACTGCGAATTGCAAAACCTTGCTTATAAACTCGGCATTCGCGATAGATTGTATTCTGGAGAGAGGAAACGTCATCCAATTGAAAGTTCAAGCGTATCGCTTATTCGCGACGCCGAAAAATGCATACTTTGCCGTCGATGCGTGCGTGTTTGCTCCGAAATTCAAGGCGTTCATAATCTAAGTCAAATGTTTCGTGGGGTGAATACCATTGTCTCCCCTGCGTTTGTAGCGCCGATGGATGATTCTGTGTGTATCAAATGCGGACAATGTATCAACGTTTGCCCAACTGCTGCATTTATCGAACAAGATTCAACCGAAAAGGTTTGGGCAGCTTTGGAAAACCAGGATTTACACGTCGTGGTTCAAACTGCTCCGGCTATCAGAGCAGCCATTGGCGAGGGTTGGGACATGCCAACCAACTCAAACATTACCGGAAAAATGGTAACCGCTTTGCGTCGTCTGGGTTTTGATGGCGTTTTCGATACAGACTTCGCCGCAGATTTAACAATTATGGAAGAGTCGCATGAGCTTGTCGAAAGGATAAATAACAACGGCGCTTTGCCGCTTATTACCTCCTGCTCGCCGGGCTGGATCAAATTTCTTGAGCATTTTTATCCTGAAATGATTCCAATGGCATCTACTTGTAAGTCGCCAATGCAAATGGAATCGACGATGCTTAAAACATATTACGCCGAGAAATTAAATATAGACCCCAAAAAGATATTCGTAGTTGCAGTTATGCCTTGCGTTGCTAAAAAATATGAAGCAGAGCGCCCCGAGCATTTTACAGAATACGAAAAACCATACACAGACGCGGTTATTACTACTCGCGAACTTATTTGGATGATTAAAGCCTTCGGTATTGATTTCAAAAACCTACCAGAAGATGAGTTCGATAACCCGCTTGGCTACTCGACTGGTGCTGGAGTTATATTCGGCTCGACCGGCGGCGTTATGGAAGCGGCTCTCCGCACTGCTTACGAGGTGATTACAGGCGAAACAATCAAGCAACTTGAATTCACCGACGTCCGCGCCGTTGAAGGCTTGCGAGAAGCATCAATCCAAATCGGAGAATTACAGTTAAACGTTGCAGTTGCTAATGGGTTAAACAATGCCAAGATTTTACTTGAAAAAGTTAAGTTAGGGGAGAAGCAATATCACTTGCTCGAAATTATGGCATGCCCGGGCGGATGCGTAGCCGGAGGCGGCCAGCCTTTGACAAACGCTGGCGAATACGTTTATCCTTTAGACCCTGAGATGATTAGGAAACGTCAAGCTATGCTTTACAATATCGATGAAAACAAAGAGATAAGAAAGTCTCACGAAAACCCTTTCATCAAGTCATTATACGAAGAATTCTTAGGCGAACCGGGCGGCGAGAAAGCTCACCACTTATTGCACACAACTTACGAAGCTAAATTACCAAAGGGGATAAAATAATGGAACAACTAAACTATACATTAGACCAAGATATACAAGACTTTATCGCGAATTGCTATAAATTAGAGCACTCCGAGAGCTATCTAATAGCCGTTTTGCATAAAGTACAAGGTCGCTACGGCTATCTATCAGAAAAACACATGGACGAAGTGGCGCACCTTTTGCAAGTACCGACTTCGACCGTCTTCGGCGTG
>JBBRJR010000041.1:0-13464 GCA_038218865.1 Kapaibacterium sp. (SeqCode)
GAGTCTAAATGGAAAGTTGAATCGTTATTCACGTTCAAAATTTGAAAACCAGAACGGGAAGACACCGTACTCGAAGGTACGACCGATAGCGAATCGTTTAATATCGAGAAATATCGAGTAAATCCAGAAATTGTATATATTCGTTTCTCTTTTGCAAAATATTGTGTAACTTTCTTATCGTTAGATAATGCTAATTTCGCAGCAGTATTAATCCATATCAATTCACGGCTGGTCGAATCAAATAAATAATCATTTAATATACTTAGGTGTGTATTAATACTATTTTTATTATCTTCGTAAACGAAATAAAATTTAATGAAATCAGGGGAATAATTATAAGTCATATCCCACATATCTTTCGCATGAACTTGAGGATTATAGAACCAATAGCATGTTTCTTTATCAGGCTCATAAATATCCATAATGCTATCATTTTGTAGGGAATAATTATAAATACGACTATTATATGGATCTATGAAATAAGCGCTTTGATTGTTTTTTGTAATAAATGATGGTAAAATTGCAATTGTTGACGGTAAAAAAGGAATATGATGCTCTTTGACGATTTGTGAATTTTTTAATGACAAATGACAACTGCCAGCATCTCTGAAATTTGTAAAATGAAAAAAAGTAATGCTGTTAGTATCCTGAATATATATATCTTCATTCATGAAATTTGGATACAATCCAGATATTTCAGTACTGCTAAGTATAATTATACTATCAATTAATTTACATTTTTCTAGCAAAAGAGGTTTGAATTTACGAACGTTTGCATTTAAAATTATCACTTGCTGACTTATGCCATAGGCTTTAAACTCCTTTGAAAGAATATTAATCGCCGCAATGCAACAAGAACTGCATTCATTATCTGATATTATAAACGAAGCCTTCAATCCATGAGAAACAACAGGGTTGGAAATGGATAGTGCTAAATTTGAAGATGCAATTAATAAAATTGCTATTAATAGGTATTTCATGTCTTTTCCTTATGATTTTAAAAAATGCCTGCCACTTGACGTGGCGAACATTAAAATTATAAAATATTTAGCGAGTTAATTCTTCTCATTTTTTAAAGTCTGTAATAACGCTTTGCTGTTCTAATTCGTAGTAATAAAATTCAGGTTTATCATCAGAATGATGTAGAATTCCATCAAGTAAACCAATTCCAACATTTTGATCATCAGGATCATAAAGGAAAAATTTGTGTATCTCTTGGTAATCCCCTGGTGCCACGGGTACTGCTGTTGCTTCAGCGGGGACTTTAATGGTAGTAGTTCTTCTACTACCAGGCTTAACAACCCAAATAGAACCATTGCCTTCAAAAGTTAAGCACCGTCCTTCGTCTCCAAGACAATAATAAGCCACCACCCTAATATATTTTGCTTCAGCAACACCCTCTAATGAATTCATCATCATTATACCAATAACGATAACTGCGAATATCATAATTTTTTTCATAACAAAATTTCCTTCTTAAATTTCAAAAAATAAATTAATTTTAAACATAAAAATATTCCTTTGAAATCAAAAAAATTTTGTGTAGTTTTGTTTATGTTCGTGATTACACATTGTTGTTTTGATTTCAAAACCAAAATAGCTTTGAGAATTACTTTAAGGTCAGAGTCCTCGGGTTCTGACCTTTTATTTTGCAATCATATATTTGCTTCTCCTATATTTTAAAATGTTAATAGATTATCATTTGTTTCAAAAGCAAATTAATACTATTTTATTAAATCTGCAAGCGTTTTTTTTAATAAATATCATAATTCATAATTCTTGAGTATATATATATAGCGACTTACGGCGTTTTGATGATAAAAGATTAATTTGATTGTAATTGGTTTCCAGTTAGCGGTTTCCAGTTAGCGGTGGTCGGCGAAAAGTGAAGAAGGCATTAGGCTGTGGGCTTTTGGGCATTGGGAAAGAAAGTATGTATTTATGACATGCATATATGTTGCATTAACAATGTGCTGACACATACATTTTTAAACAACCCTAGTCATGTTACTTAAATAAGGTCGTAATTAAACCCTTCATCAAGAAACAAAAACCCTTAGAGGCTGCTGATATTCAAGAGGTCATCTGCATTATCGAAATATTCCTTAAAATCCTCTAAAGCGGTCAAATGCTTGGAGGCATCTAATTTTATTGAATATGCCAAACACGTTAGAGCTGTTTCTTTTTTATTCTCCGAGAATGCTATGCGTGCTTTCAAGTAATAGGCTTCGCTCCAAAGCGGGCTCAAATCAAGCAGTGTTTCTATAGCTTTTTCCGCTTCTTTTAAATTGCCCAATTCAAACAGCGTGGTAGCGAAATCAAATAAAATATCCGTATTGTAGGGCTCTATTTTTAAAGCTCCTTTGTAAGCTTCGGCTGCTTTCGATAAGTTATCCAAATTATAGTAAGCGTCGCCTTTTGCATAATAAACATCGGCATAATCGGGACGAAGTTTGAGGCATTTAGTGTAATCCAAGATTGCCTGCTCGTATTGCTCAATTGCGTCGTAGCAAATGCCGCGCCCGTAAATAGCCGGATAATAATTTGGCTTTAAGGTTACTATTCGGTCAAACATCGTGATTGCTTGTCGGTAATCGCCGCTGTCGCCTAAGGCGCTTGCCAAATTATGCAATGCGTCTATGTCTTTGGGATTAATTTTCAGGCATTCCTCGTAGTAATAAATCGATTCTTTCAAATGCCCGATTGTCGAATAGACATTCCCCAAATTAAAAAGACATACAAAAAAATTGGAATTTATGGCTATAGCCATTTTGTACGCATCGATTGCCTTGAAATACTTTTCAGTATAAGTATAAACCAGACCGAGATTAAACCATAGAAAGTAATCAAACGGGTTTTCGTCTATCGCTTTTTGGTAGTATATTACTGCTTCGTCATTTTTATCAATATTTGTAAAACAAAATGCCATCTCTTGAAATATATCTTTTGCAAAATTTTCATTATTTTCAATTTCAGAAAAAATAGCGATAGCATGATCATACTCTTTCAAAGTTTGAGCGATCAGCCCCATTTGAAAAATTACATCCTCATTAGTTGGGTCCAGGCTGCTGGCTTTACTGATAACAGCTAAGGCATCGAGCGGGTCGCCTGTGTTTTCGAGTGCTATGGCTAAATTTATAAGAGCTTCGACGTCTTCGGCGCTTAATTCTATCGCTTCACGGGCAGTCGCCAAAGATTCTTTGTATCGTCCCAAATTAAATAAAATTATACACTTGCGATTTAAAGCATCAAGCGATGCTGGCATGTATTCAATTAACAAATTAGAAAATGCTAAAGCGTCATCAAATTTATTCTGAGAAATACTATAATCAATCAGCGTATCGAGAGATTCGAGCGATGGCAAGTTTGCGGGGCTTTCCGCAGCGCCACGCCTACGCAAAGCATTGCGATACCGCTTTATTTGGTCTTCTATATCATCGGGGAAATTTTCCTCGAATTCATCGTCATAATCTATTGGATTCATATTTTTCAAATTTTAAAAATTAAAATTATTTTTACAAATAACAAAATTATTCAATTTAAGTTACGATTTACACGCGCAATTAATGTATATTTTACCGCGAAATACTTGGATGCCGAAAAATTCACCACAAATCAATAAAAATATTAAATTTCTTCTGCTTGTGCTTTTGCACGGCTTCGTGCGGCTATGCCGGAAACCCAAATGCTAATTTCGTAAAGCACAAAAAGCGGAGCAGCAAATATAAGCTGGCTAATCGGATCTGGCGTCGGCGTAACAACTGCTGCTATTATCAATATAACGACTATTGAATGCCTCCGATATTTTTTTAATATTTTTGGCGTTAATATGCCGAATCGGGACAAAATAAACGAGACCATAGGCATCTCAAACAATACGCCCGAAGCAAGCAGCACCATTGTAATAAACCCAAAATACTCATTGACGTCGATTATATTCTTTATCTTGTCGGTTCCGAAACTCGCCGCAAAAGCGAGCATCGAAGGGATAAGCACATAGTACGAAAAAGCTACTCCGGTCAAAAAACAAAAGCTTGTAAAAATAGTAATCGAGCCGACCCACCTTCGCTCTTTGTCATAAAGCGCGGGCGAGACGAATTTCCACAATTGATGAAGCAAAAACGGAAATGAAATTATTATGCCTACTACTAAAATAACTTTGAAATATAAAAACGGCTGCCCGAAAGGCTTTAGGTTTTGCAAGTCTAATTTGGCATCGGCGGCTGGCGTCAAAAGTACAAAATTCATTATGTCGCCAATGAATATAGCCGACACCACGCAACCGGCTATCAAATAGAGAAGCCCCCAAATTATCCTTTTGCGAAGCTCTTCCAAATGATCCCAAAAGCCCATCTCTTCTCGGGGCTCTTCGGTTTCGGTTTCGTCGATAATATTTTCTTCAGCCATCGGTTTTTTCGCTTGTGCCAATTTAAAAGAAAGTAAATTACAAAATTAAATAAATTCTCGACAGTTTTTTTATTCAAGAATGTAAATAAACTTCAATTCGTAAAAATAAAAAAGCCTAAAGCTTTGCATAGCAAAGAAAGCATTAGGCTTTTTTAAAAAAATAGAAAAGTATTAGTTGCCGGGCGTTGGAGCATTCTGTTGCTGACCCGGAACAGGAGGTGCTGTTTGAATAGGCATTTCCTGACCTTCGGTAACCGGTTTGACAACGGATTCATTAGCACCGACAAAGAATAAATTAGTAATCAAAGTCAGAAAAAGAATCATTGCGGCAAAAGTTATAGTTGCTTTTTGAAGTATATCCATAGTGCGCCTCGAGCCGAACATTGTTGAAAAAGAACCGCTCAATCCGCCTAAGCCTGAGATCATATCGCCTTTACCGGGTTGGACAAGAATAACTGCAACCAATAGTACAGACACGATTATTAATATTATTGCCATCAATGTAAACATTTTTATTACCCTTTTTAAAAAAAATTACTTTTTAGAACTTTAAAAATAATGAAAATTTCTCAATTTACAAAATATAATTTTTCAAACTATTATTTTTCTGCCGGATATGTTTCTTTGCACGACGGACATTGCATATATTTATCGAAACCGTCGGTTGTTTTTTTGTACCGAATTTCGAGCGTTTTGTGTCCGCATTTGGTGCAATCTTTCATTACCGGTTCAAAATTGGTAATGTAGTTGCAATCCGGATACCTCGAGCAGCCCCAGAATTTTTTCCTTGACTTAGGACTGTACTTTTCAACTAAATTGCCTTCTTTGCAAGTGGGACATTTCATTGCCGTTTTTATTTGCTTTATGCCCTTGCATTTTGGATAATGTATGCAACCATAAAACTTGCCGAAACGGCTCGCGCGAATAACCATTTGGCTGCCGCAAAGGTCGCACATGATGCCTTCAGCTATTACCGGAGCTTTCTTTTCGGGTTCGTTTTCTCCTCTGGGAAGTGGCTTGGTATTAGTGCAATTCGGATAATCCGTGCAGCCTAAGAACCTTCCCTTGCGGCTGACGCGTATAGCCATCGGCTTGCCGCACAAATCGCAAAGTATGTCCGATGAATTGGATTCCGCTTCAGCAAGTGAATCTTTGAAAGGACTATAAAATTCTTTCATAACGCCCAAATAGGTATTATGCCCTTCTGCGATTGTATCAAGTTCGTTTTCCATCTTTGCGGTAAATTCCACATTGAATAAATTTGGGAAATGCTTGACCAATACTTCGTTTACGTCTTGACCCAGCGTCGTAGGATTAAACGCTTTGCCGATTAAGTCCACGTATTTTCTATCTAAAAGCGTAGTAACAATCTGTGCGTAAGTACTCGGGCGGCCTATGCCCAATTCGTCAAGTTCTTTTACAAGGCTCGCTTCGTTGAACCGCGGCGGAGCTTTCGTAAATGATTGCAACGCAGCTTTCTCCAAAAGCGTTAAATCTTTGCCCTTTGCTAAATTGCTCGGCAAAATCGTAGCACCCTCTTTCTCATCGGTTTGCTCGGCGCTGTCTGGCGATTCCTCGTAAACTGCTAGAAAGCCTTTGAATTTGATTACTGTTCCAGTCGTGCGGAATACGAAGTCGCCGCCTTCGATATTGACAGTAGTTTGCTCTAATTGCGCTGCTTCCATTTGCGAAGCTAAAAATCTATTGTAAATCAGCTCGTAAAGCTTGGCTTCGTCCTTTGTCAAGTATTCCTTAACTGTTTGCGGAGTATAATCGACTATTGATGGGCGAATCGCTTCGTGAGCGTCCTGCATATTCGTAGATTTTGAAGTATATTGATTAGGTGAAGCTGGAAGATATTCTGCACCATAAGTTTTTTCAATATGTTCACGAGCCGCAGAAACGGCATCAGGGCTAACGCGTACGGAGTCAGTTCTCATGTATGTAATCAAACCTACAGCGCCGTCAGTGCCGACATTGATACCTTCGTATAGCTTTTGAGCGACCTGCATAGTTTTTTTATTGGCAAAGCCCAATTTTTTGGACGCTTCCTGCTGCAATTGACTCGTCGTAAAGGGAGCCAATGGCTTTCTTTTTATGCTTTTTTTGGTAATATCTTCAATGTGAAATTCTGTTTTACCTATACGATCTAAAAGATCATCAGCTTGCTCTTGGGTGCGGATATAGTGCAATGCAGCAATTTTTTTCTCAATCTTGGAAGTTTCTACGAGGCTTGCACCAGTCAAAGAGCCTTCTGGATTTTTTATGTTGTTTTTATCGAACGCTACGAGTTTTGATTTTATTGGTTTGCCTTTGCCCAATGAAAAATCTGCGTTAATATTCCAATATTCGATAGATTTAAATTGCGAAATCAATTTTTCGCGTTCGCAAATCAAACGTAAAGCTACTGATTGCACGCGCCCAGCAGATAGAGCCTCGCTCGTCTTTTTCAGCATAGCCTTAGACAAAAAAGGCGAAACTTGAAATCCGATAAGCCTATCCATTACGCGGCGAGCTTGCTGCGACATAAACATTTCGTTATCTATCTCTCGCGGACTGGCTATGCCTCGCGTAACGCCGGTTTTTGTAATTTCATTAAAAATGACCCGTTTTACGTTATTGTTATCCTTTTTCACTTCTTCGGCTATATGCCAAGCGATAGCTTCGCCCTCGCGATCAGGGTCAGTTGCGATTAAGACTTCTTTTGCCGAAGCTGCCAGCGAGCGGAGCTTTTTTATAACGCTTGCTTTACCGGTGATACTTACGTAATCCGGCTCGAAATCGTTATCGACGTCAACGCCTAATTTGAATTTACTCAAATCTTTGATATGCCCGACGGAGGCTTCTACTACGAAGTCCTTGCCGAGGTATTTATTTATTGTTTTGGCTTTTGCGGGCGATTCCACAACTACTAATGTTTTTCCTGCCATTTTATCAATGCCTGTAATTATTCAACGAATTATTCTTCCAAAAAAAAGTAACAATATTTAAATTTGTTCTTTTCAGGATAATAAAAATAAGAACAATTTAATACTAATTCAAATTTTATTTCGTTTTAGCTATTAAATTTATTATTTATTTTAAATTTTAATGGAAATATTCCAATTTTACGGAGGCTCAAAATGGCATTATTAGTTGGCGAAAAAGCGCCAAATTTCAGCGGAACTGCACTCGTTGGCGGCAACGCACAGAATTTAACACCCGAAAACGCATTCAAAAATATATCTGGCGACGACTACAAAGGCAAATGGATAGTACTTTTCTTCTATCCGCTGGATTTCACTTTTGTCTGCCCGACAGAAATTGAAAGCTTCGGCAAGCACTACGAAGAATTCAAAGCTCTCAACTGCGAAGTAATCGCCTGCTCGACAGACAGCCAATTCTCGCATTTAGCTTGGCGCAGCTCGCACTCAGGCTTGAAAAACTTGCCCTTTCCGATGCTCGCTGATTTCACGCGCGAGATCTCCCGTAGCTACGAAGTCTTGAAAGAATCTACCGGCTACGCTTTGCGTGGCTTATATATAATTGATCCAGACGGCAATTTGCAATATTCGGTTATTCACCCCGAAGCAGTAGGGCGCAACACACAAGAAGTCCTCAGAGTACTCGGCGCTTTGCAATCCGGCAAGATGACTCCCTGCGAATGGCATCCGGGCGAAGATACATTAAATTAGTTGGGCGTTCCCAGATGTGCCACACCCAAGTTCTATAGAGGTATCCAGATGTGCCACACCTCGAAGGTGTGGCACATCTAATATAAAACCAAGCTAAGCCCGCCTACTTCCTAACTTCCCTGTTCAGCAGCGTTTCAATCTTTTTGATTTTGGATTGCATTCTGCTTTCGGGCGTTTTGCGGTAATCCATATTTATCGTTGTGAAGATTCTTCCCGCTTGCGGCTCCAAAATCTGGAAGCAAGCGGTGATGACAGCCATTACTTCGTCATAAGTGCCTTCGAGCAGGGTGCCCATCGGCGTCAGTTGGTATGTAATTCCGCTTTTATCTATGTAATCGATAATTTGCGAAACGTATTTGCTTTTGCTTTCGCCCAAATCCGTCGGAAACATCGAAAATTCAGCTAAAACCATAATTTAATCTCCTTTTTCGGAATTTCCCCCGAATGATATTTCCCAAAAAAATCTCTGGAAATATTATTTCTCTGCAATTACATTTGTCATTAGCTCAGCTACTTTCAAATCAAATGGCGTAGTAATCTTAATATTTGAGTCTTCGCCTTCGATGACCGTGATTTTAAACCCGATGAACTCGACAAGCGAGGCTTCGTCCGTGCCTTTGAAACCCGCATTTGCAGCTTTCGTGTAAGCGGAGGTGATAATGTCCACCCAAAAGCCCTGCGGTGTTTGGATAAGGCTCAGTTTATTGCGGTCTAAGGTTTTTATAACCGTGCCTTTGTTATTCTTTTCTTTTACAGTTTCTTTGGGGGTGATGCCCGGGATGACTGCGCCGTAATCTTCTGTCGAATCGATTATATTTTGTATCATCTGAAGCGAGGCGAAGGGTCTGACTGCGTCATGCACCAGAATTATATCCGAGTTTTTCGCCGATTGCGTATGCAAGCCATTGAAGACTGAATCTTGCCGCTCGATGCCGCCGATTATTACTTCTTTTACTTTTTTGCAATCGTACTTTTTCATCAGCTCTTGCGTATGAGTAAACCATTCGTTGTGTACTGGGATTACGATTGATTCCACATCGTCGATTCTATCGAATAGACGGATGGTATGCACTATTATGGGAATGTCATTCAACTCCAAAAACTGCTTGGGTACTTGCGAACCGAATCTTACACCGATCCCGCCTGCCGGAATTATTACGCTTGTTTTCATATCTCTTTTTCAATTTTTGATTTATAAATATTTTTAAATATAATGATTTTTTTGCAATTTATTACGATATAAAATTTCTATTCCAGATTAATTTTTTTCTAAATTATTATGCAAAAAATCAGTAAATTATACTCTTTATAAAGTTATTTTCTAAAAAACAATATGACAAAGCACAATATTTCTTTCGTTCTCGCATTCGCAATCTTTTTATTCGTCGGCTTTTCAACGCCTGCCGAAATAACTGCTCAAATGCTCTTGCAGCCGTATAACCTAAACTTCGAGTCCGGAGTCGTGGGCTACGAGCCGGATGCATGGTCGCTTAGCAATAAAGCTTCGCAAAACGGCTACTTCGCCGCTTTGACCGACACCGCCGCTTTCTCCGGACAAAAGTGTCTCAAAATATTATCGCCTATGGAAAGCGCAGCAGCGATGACCGCGACTGTCTCACAGTCCGTTTACGCAAAACCATACTTGGGGAAAACTGTCGCCTTATCAGCTATGCTTCGCGCACGAACAGAAATGCCAGTAAACTACGGCATGATATATATTATGGTTAAAGATAAAAACGGCGAAACGATACAATCACTAAATACCGACGACTCGCCTAGCTTTTCACCGGAGTGGGAGGCGAAAGAACTCGTGCTGCAAATCGATTCGGCAGCCATTACCATCACCTACGGCTTTGCCTTGAAAGGAATTGGCGATTTATTCATCGACGCAGTTGATTTCTCACTAAAAACAGCTTCGCCCAAATTCAATTCCCCACCAAGCGCAGCAAAAGCCGAAGCAATGCCTTACTTAGTATCTTTCGCGAACATCTACGGATACGTGCGGCACTTCTACCCATCAAGTTATTCAAGCAAAACCGACTGGTCGCGACTTGCACACTTGGGCGTCGTACTTGCCGAACAAAGCAAAAGCTCCGCCGAATTTGAATCGAATATGCTCAAACTCTTCAAACCAATAGCCCCGTTACTTAATTTGAGTGGCAAACCGACGACGAACTTCAACTACCAAAAGCCTAAGGAAAAATACCCGAAAGCCTTAGCTGTCTTGCACAAAGGCATAGCGACCGATTTCTCTACTAAAATCTCCGAAACCAAACAAGTTAACGTCTTCCAAAGTTTGCGTAGCCAAGCAGGGCTGGCTATACAAGCCAACGCTTCAGAAGTACAAGACTATAGCGGCATGAAATACGAAATATCGATAAAAGGAAAAATCGAAACAAAATATAATTGGTCTTTCGCAAACTTACTCGTCAGATTTGAGAACGCGGCTAAACAAACAATAGAGACCGCAACGCTCAAAGAGCCGATTTCCCGTTCCGATAAAATGGATATTTATAAAATTACGGGCGAAATACCAAAAGAAGCGATTACAATCAGAATCGCACTAAATTTATACGGCGAAGGAGCAGCAATTTTCGATGATTTAGAAATGAATATCATAGAAAAAGATGGCTCGAAAATCGTCGTTCCTATTCCAAACTCCGAATTCGAGTCAATGCGCGGCGACTTCTTCCCGGGCTGGATATTGCCCGAAGAGTCCCGCTCAGCCGGATACTCCATTTCGATAAAGCAAGAGGAAGGCAAAACAAACAAAATGCTCGTTATCTCCGCCGACGAAGCGAGCCGCATAAAATTACCGAAGGAAGGCGACATCTTCTCCGAAAAGCTCCCCTACGGCGGCTTTATCTCTTTCCCCCAAGTCATTTTTGCAGACAGCAACGGCACGCTACCACCAAGCGACGGGATTATCAACTTAGAACTCTCGGGCAAACCACAAGATTTCGTCCCAAATTACCGCGACCGCGAGTCCCGCCTCGCCATCGTAATTGACTTGTGGAATTACGTAAAAAACTTCTATCCATTCGAAATGAACAATCAACGCCTCGTTTCGATTCTGCCCGAAGAATTACAAAAAGTTGCGATTGACACATCGAACGCCGCTATGCTCGCAAGCCTCAATCACATCTTACCACTGATGAACGACAACCATTCACGAGCTTGGAAAGAAAACGCCGACTTGGTTTATGCACTTCCGCTGCTTTGGAAGTGGATAGACGGCAAGTTAATTGTCGTCAAAACAAAGGATGGCTCAGGCGTATTCAAAGGCGACGAAATCATCGAAATAAATTCGATGCCAGTAGTGAAATTTCTTGAAAAAGTAGAAGAAAATATCTCCGCCGCTAACCCTAATTGGAAAAGATTACGTGCCTTAGCCGAAATACGCTCAGGCGTTTACGATTCCGAACTAACGCTGAAAGTCTCCCGCGAAGGCGAAAAGCCAAGAGTACTCGCGTTGAAAAGAAATATGTTTACTGATGTACTCATCGAAGAAAAACCCGAGCGAATCTCCATGCTGACGCCCGACATAGTTTATTGCGACGTAACGCGAACCACAGACGTAGAGCTAAAAAACTACATCAAAGACATCCAAAAACACAAGGGCATAGTTTTCGACACACGCGGCGTCTCGAACGTATCAGAATATTTATTGGGATTACTGAGCGACAAAGACGTCCGACAAGGCAAATTCCTAATCGATTACTACGCCGCACCAAGCAAAGCGATGACCACCACAATCGACCTAAGCAATCCGATTAAAAAAATCATGAAATTGCAACACTTCAAAGTCGCTTTTGTGTGCGACGAACGCTCCGGCGGTCTTTCGGAAGTCTTATTATCAGTCGCAAAGGACAATAAAATCGGCAAAATCTTTGGCAGAGAAACCGCAGGAAACGCCGGCGAAGTCGCAGCAGTGAATTTAATCGGCGGATACAATTTTGCCTTGACAGTAGTGCGTTTCGTCTCGCCCGATGGAATATTAATCAATGGCAAAGGCATTTTGCCCGATAAAGATATAAAAATTTCATTAAAAGAATTCACAGCCGATAGCGACCCACTAATCGAAGAGGCTGTCCAGTACTTGAATTCAATAAAAGAATAACTAATTATATTGAAAATACAAAACAAAATTCTTTCCCTACGGAACATTTTGCGATCCCCACGCCTTCAATTGCGTTCCCCACGATAAACAGTGGGGAAGATACTCTTGTCTTTCCCAGATGGAGTCCACCTTTGAGGTGGACTCCATCTAAAGAACGCAACGGAATTACCCCTCATTCGTATCCACCAATATTACTTCCGAAAACTATTCTTCCTTTCCTGACGCCTGTAACCTGACGCCTGTTTTCCCTTTCCCAACGCCCAACGCCTATAGTCCCAAAACCCAAAGCCCAATATTTTTTAAGACTAATTCAAATAATTATATGAAAATATTTAAAAAATGCGTATTTTGCTTTTTTGATATTTATAAAACACATGGAAACAGAAATTCTCGACATAGCAGAGGCAAGGGACTACGCAATCAGCCGAGCAGCAGAGCTTCTCCGGCAAGGGCAAATTATTGCTATTCCTACGGAAACAGTTTATGGGCTGGCTGCTGATATATTCAACGCCGCTGCTGTGCATAAAATTTTCGCAGCTAAGCGCCGACCCGCTAACAGCCCTCTTTCGGCGCATATTTCAAATTTGAAGCAAGTCGAAATGGTTGCGCAAAACATAGACAAACGCTTTTGGCCGCTTGCCGAAAAGTTCATGCCCGGTCCCGTGGGCGTTATTATCGAAGCAAATCCGCGAGTGCCAAGCGTCGTAACCGCAGGCACTAACACTATCGGAATCCGATTTCCAGACGAGCAAAATTTTATCGATATTGTAAATCTTTTTGGCTCGCCCGTTGCGGCAACGTCTGCAAATTTATCCGGCAAGCCATCTCCGACGTCTGCTGAGCATGTTGCCCGAGACTTAAACGGCAGCATCGCAGCCATCGTCGATGCCGGAATATCCCGATACAGCACTGAATCCACGATAATTTCACTTTTGGCGGAAGTGCCAGTCATTCTGCGGCAAGGCGTTGTTTCCCGCGAAGCATTGGAGGAAGTGCTAAATTGTCACATTGATTACAAAAATTAGGTAAATATGATAAAATATTTGGCAAAATCCGGCTCTTACCGAGAGAATTTATTTAATTGAAATAATAAAAATGATTAATCTTAAAAGTCTGTTGATTAACTAATAATCGCTGTTTTGAGGTGGCCCCAATAAAGTAAAAACCGTGTATTTAAGACAGGAACGAATGTTGAATGGGCTATGTGGTGGCACTTACACCGACCTCTGCGCTGACCCTCTCCGAAGGAGAGGGAGGAAGAAG